>CALGJN010000001.1:0-7907 GCA_937920185.1 uncultured Cellvibrionales bacterium
CGAGGCTCGGCTGCCAGACTTTACTGATTTAGTCGAGCAGGTGTCGCCCGCGGTGGTTAAAATTAACGCTACCGTGAAAGGGGCTGAGCGCCAGACAATGGGCGCTTATCCGCGACAAATGCCTGAAGAATTGCGCAGATTACTCGAGCAGCAGCAGCGCAACCAGCGGGATCGGCCCAAGGGCCTTTCTAGGGGTTCTGGATTCGTGATCTCCGCAGATGGCTACATCTTGACGAATCACCACGTGGTCAAAGAGGCCGATGATATTCGCGTAAGCTTTGCCGATCGCCGAGAATTTCAGGCCACCATTGTCGGCAGCGATAGGCGGTCGGATTTAGCGTTGTTGAAGATCGAGGCCGATAATCTGCAAACACTGACCTTTGCCGAGCAAGACGACTTGCGAGTCGGCGCCTGGGTGTTGGCGATTGGTTCGCCCTTTGGCCTTGATTATTCGGTGACTGCGGGCATCGTGAGTGCTATCGGGCGCAGCATACCCAGCGAAGACAGCAGCACCTACGTGCCCTTCATTCAAACCGATGTGGCTATTAACCCAGGTAATTCAGGCGGTCCGCTGTTCGATCTGGAAGGGCGTGTGGTGGGTATCAACTCACAGATTTATTCGCGCTCTGGCGGATCGATTGGCTTATCTTTCGCAATCCCGGCCAGCGTTGCTCTAAATGTGGTGGCGCAACTCAAAGAAACCGGCCGCGTAGATCGCGGCTGGCTCGGCGTGACGATTCAAGATGTTAGTCAAAAACTCGCCAAATCGCTCGATCTTAGTGATGCCCAAGGTGCATTGATCAGTTCGGTGGCGCCGGGTAGTGCGGCCGAAAAGGGGGGTATTATGCCGGGCGATGTCATCACCCGTTTTAACCGCCAAAAAGTGGTCGATTCCACCGATCTGCCGCCCCTTGTTGGGCAAGTTCCTCCGGGTGAAAACGTACCGGTAGAAATTGTTAGAGAGGGCTCGAAACGGGAGCTGGATGTGACCGTCGCGGCCCTCGATGGCGATGCAGGCAGTGGCGGTGAGGCGGCGTCATCAGACGATTTTGGCGATCGTTTGGGCCTTGTTGTCGAGTCGCTGAGTGATTCTCAGCTGAGCCAACTGCGAGTGCCTGGCGGCGTGCTTATCTCTGAAGTGGTGCCGCAATCGCCCGCGTCCAAAGCGGGTCTCGGTCGCGGTGATGTTATCGTACAGTTGGGGCAGGTCAGCATTGTAAGCGTGGAGGGATATCGCGCTATATTGCCTCAGTTACCCGAGAACCGACCGATTGCCATTCGCTTCGTGCGGCAAGGAAGAGCGGTTTTCAGGACGATTCAAATCGATGCGGAGTGATTTTCTGAACACACGGATGTGGCTGCCAGTTACCCGCTCGTTAGATGGCGCTCGGAGTCTAAATAGGCTAGACTCTCGGCGCATTTTTCAAGGCGGGTAACGTCAAGTGTCAGATCTCAGCCATATCCGCAATTTTTCGATCATAGCGCATATTGATCATGGAAAGTCGACAATCGCGGACCGTTTTATCCAACTCTGCGGCGGTCTCAGTGAGCGCGAAATGAATACCCAAGTGCTTGATTCGATGGATATCGAACGCGAACGCGGTATTACTATTAAGGCGCAAAGCGTGACGCTGCCTTATACCGCGCGCAACGGCAAGCGGTATCAATTGAACTTTATCGATACGCCGGGGCATGTTGATTTCTCCTATGAAGTGTCCAGATCGCTGGCTGCCTGCGAGGGTGCGTTGCTCATCGTCGATGCAGCTCAGGGTGTCGAAGCGCAATCGGTGGCCAACTGTTACACCGCGATCAATCAAGGCTTGGAAGTGCTGCCGGTATTGAACAAAATGGATTTGCCGCAGGCCGAACCCGAGCGAGTCATTGGCGAGATTGAGGATATTATCGGTATCGACGCGCAGGATGCTGTGCGGTGTAGTGCGAAGAGCGGTATGGGCATTGAGGATATCCTCGAGCAGATTGTGGTGTCGATCCCGCCTCCGCTGGGCGACATCGATTTGCCGTTACAGGCATTGATAATTGATTCGTGGTTTGATAATTATCTCGGCGTGGTCTCTCTGGTGCGCGTGGTGCAGGGAACGCTAAAAGTAAAAGACAAAATTATTTCCAAATCGATCGGTAAGGCGCACAGCGTTGACAGCGTGGGCGTATTTACGCCTAAACGTCACCCAACGGGTGTGTTGAGAGCTGGCGAAGTTGGCTATATGGTCGCCGGTATCAAAGATATCAAGGGTGCGCCGGTTGGTGATACTCTGACCCACGCGAGCAGCGCCGATGTCGACTCGCTGCCAGATTTTCAAACCATTAAGCCGCAGGTATATGCCGGTATGTTTCCGGTAGATTCTGATGATTTTGAAGATTTCCGCGATGCTCTAGGGAAATTAGCGGTCAACGATGCCTCGTTATTTTATGAACCGGAGAGCTCCGATGCGTTGGGATTTGGTTTTCGCTGTGGTTTTCTCGGTATGCTGCATATGGAAATTATTCAAGAGCGGTTGGAACGAGAGTACTCGCTCGATTTAATTACTACCGCGCCATCGGTCGTCTACGAAATTGTGACTTCGAGCGGTGACGAATTACGCATTTCCAATCCCTCCGCTCTACCTGATCTCGGTCAGGTGGATGAATTGCGAGAACCGATCTGTGAGGCCAACATACTGGTGCCGAAAGACTACGTTGGCAATGTAATCGCCCTATGCGTCGAGAAACGCGGCGTGCAGTTAGATATGCAATTTATCGGTGGGCAGGTGGCGATTCGCTACGAGTTACCGATGAGTGAAGTGGTGATGGATTTTTTTGATCGCCTTAAATCGGTGAGCCGCGGCTTTGCGTCCTTGGATTACAATTTTACACGCTTTCAGGCAGCCAGTTTGGTCAAGCTCGATGTGCTGATTAATGGCGACCGAGTGGACGCCTTGGCGGTAATTCTTCACCGTGATGAATCGGCGAGAAAGGGCCGCGTTTTGACCGAAAAAATGAAAGAGTTGATACCCCGTCAGATGTTTGACGTCGCCATTCAAGCGGCTATTGGTGGCCATGTTATTGCGCGAACCACGGTAAAAGCATTGCGAAAAAATGTCACAGCAAAGTGTTACGGTGGCGATGTGACCCGAAAAAAGAAATTATTGGAAAAGCAAAAGGCGGGCAAGCGGCGGATGAAACAAGTGGGCAGCGTCGAGATACCTCAGGACGCTTTTTTGGCGGTATTAAAGACCTGATGGATTGCCATTTTGGGTTTGGAGCAGTGACCGATGACGATTAATTTTGAACTGATATTAACCGCTGGATTTGCGCTGACTGCGGTGTTTTGGCTGGCTAATCGTTGGGTCTTTAAACAGCGCGACGGGCCGATCGAATTTATGGCCTCGCTGGCAGCGGTGTTGGGGATTGTCTTGATATTGCGGACGTTTATTTTTGAGCCATTTCAAATACCCTCCAAATCGATGGTGCCGACCCTTAGGGTGGGTGATTTTATACTGGTCAGCAAATCGGCGTATGGCCTTAGACTACCGGTAATACGCTCTAAAATCGTCGACTTAGGTTCTCCTGAACGCGGTGATGTGGTGGTTTTTTTTCCGCCCCATGAAGAGCGATATTTTATCAAACGATTGGTCGGTCTACCCGGCGATGAAGTGCGCGTGGTGGCAGGCGTGGTTTATATCAACGGTGAAAAAATGCCTCAAGCGGCGCTCGACGATACGCCAGATGACGATCGCTCGGTGATCATGCGTGAGCAGTTGAAGGGCAGCTCTCACCAAATACAAAAACGCTTATCGCCGACACGGTTGAGCTTAAATTTTACCGCGGTGGTCCCAGAAGGGCACTATTTCATGATGGGCGATAATCGCGATAATTCCAGCGATAGTCGCGTTTGGGGGCCGGTTCCGGCCGACCGAATCGTCGGTAAGGCCTTCGCTCGATGGCTGTTTTGGGACGAGTTTTTAAGTATTCCCAACTTCTCGCGCGCTGGCTGGATTGAATAATCGATACTGGTTGCCACCAGGCCTGGCAGCCAAGCCCTGTAGCTGATCGGCCGTTGCTGCGAATCAACGCTCGAGTTCGTCGCTAGCACCGACGCGGAGTTCCTGTAAACTAGTGAGTTCTAACCAACCAAATCCGCTCGTGCAGCAGAGGCTGGTTAGCCATTAAATCATTTATGGGGATCACAGTGTCAGCCAATTGGAGCGTTCTTGAGCATAATTTGCACCACCAATTTACCGATCGAGGTTATCTAGAACGGGCTTTGACGCACCGCAGCGCCGAGGGTGCCAACAACGAACGGCTAGAGTTTTTGGGTGATGCAGTGTTGGGTGCGGTGGTGGCTGAGTTTTTATACCGCCAATTTCCCCAGGCCGACGAAGGTGATTTAAGCCGCATGAGGGCGCAGCTAGTGTGCGCCGAGTCACTGGCGGGAATTGCTAGACGATTGGAGTTGGGTGCGCACCTGGCGTTGGGAGCCGGTGAAATGAAAAGTGGAGGTCGACGTCGGGACTCGATTCTTGGCGACGCGGTCGAGGCCTTGATCGGCGCAGTTTATCTCGACGCGGGAGCGGAACAAGCGAGCCGATGTATTGCACTTTGGTTTCAGCAAGATCTTGCGCGAGTCGTCGTCGGGGCACCACGTAAAGACGCCAAGACTAGCTTGCAGGAGTGGTTGCAGCGTCGAGGTAAGCCAGTGCCGGATTACCAATTGGCGGGCACCGAGGGCGAGGCACATCAACGCCGGTTTACGGTAAGTTGTCAAATAGAAGCGGTGGCCGATGAATTTCGCGCGACTGCTAGCAGTCGGCGCAAGGCAGAGCAACTGGTAGCCGAGAAATTACTGGCAGCAATTGAGGAAATATCTTGAGCGAAATTATTCAGCGGTGTGGCTATGTTGCTATTGTTGGGCGACCCAATGTTGGTAAATCAACCTTACTGAACCATATCTTGGGCCAAAAACTCAGTATTACTTCGCGCAAGCCACAGACCACGCGACACAATTTACTGGGTATTTTGACCGAAGCCAATTTGCAGATGATATTTGTCGATACTCCGGGTATTCACACCAATCAGGAACGCGCCATCAATCGGGTTATGAACCGCTCGGCGGCCAGCGTTATTAGTGATGTCGACGTGGTGATCTTTGTGGTCGATCGCAATCAATGGAGCGAAGCCGATGAGTACGTTGCTAAGTGTTTGAGCAATACCTCGGTGCCAGTGATTGTGGTGGTCAATAAAATCGATATGATCGAGGACAAAGAAACCCTGTTGCCACATTTGCAGTTTTTGTCTAAGCAAGTGAATGCGCACGATTTGGTGCCGCTATCGGCGCTGCGAAAAACTAATTTAGAGCCGCTTCTGGCGCGCCTTAAAACGCTGATGCCAGAAAATCCGCCATTATTTGCCGAGGATCAAATCACCGATCGCAGCGAGCGATTTTTGTGTTCGGAAATTATCCGCGAAAAGATCACCCGGCAATTGGGCGCTGAAGTGCCTTACCAAGTAACGGTTGAAATCGAGAACTTCCGCGCCGAGGGAAAAATTACCCACATCGATGCGCTTATTTTGGTCGAGCGCGACGGGCAGAAGAAGATCATTATCGGTAATGGCGGCGAGCGCATTAAGGCGATAGGTCAAAAATCGCGTGTCGACATTGAAAATTTACTGGCCTGTAAAGTGATGTTGAAGACGTGGGTAAAGGTGCGCAGTGGCTGGTCGGATGACGAGCGAGCACTGCGCAGTTTGGGCTATATGGATTGACAAATAAAAATGCGTTGCGAGAACATACAGGGCTTTTTGCTGCACTCCAAACCCTACAGTGAGACCAGTCTCATAGTAGATCTGTTGACTCGACAGCACGGTCGGGTGCGCTGCATCGCCAAGGGTTTTAGAAAGGCCAGTAAAAAAGGCGTCAGCCGCGTTATCTTTCCCTATCTAGAATATGCGTTCAGTTGGTACGGACGCTCCGAATTAAAGACGCTTACACTCGCCGAGGCAACGATTGCGCCGACGTTCTTGCGCCAAGATGCGCTCTATACAGGCCTGTATGTAAATGAGTTGGTGTATCGATTACTTCAGGAGCAAGAATCTTCCGAGGATTTCTATCGTCAATATCGCGATTTTCTAGCCAGTTTGTGCACCGCGCTACCCCATGAATCTCGACTGAGAATGTTGGAGATGAGCTTGCTGGAGGAGCTTGGCTATGGGTTGGTATTGGATGCCGACGCCGAGAGCGGCGAACAGATCAGCGCGCAGTATTATTATCGCTACGTGCCGCAGTTGGGTCTGCAAAGACTAACTACCAATCACCGCGGTGATGCCTTGTCAGGGCAGCACCTGCTGTCGCTGGTCGCCGGTGATTGGCAACAGCAAGAAGTTCTGCAGGTGGCGAGGGTAGTGTTGCGCACCGCTATTGACTTCTACCTCGACGGTCGCCTGCTTCACAGTCGTCGGCTATACCGTCAATACCGTGCGGCGGCAGTCGCAGCCTGCGTAGACTAGTTGGTGACCATGGCTCTATCGATAGGGACAGATATCGTTGATATAGAACGTATCGCGGCATCGCTGGAGCGCCTTGGCGAGCGCTTTGCCGAGCGAGTGTTGAGCGTTGAAGAGCTTCGGCAGTGGCGCGATAAGAATTCATCGGTGGCTTTTTTAGCCCGCCGTTTTGCTGCGAAAGAGGCGGTTTCAAAAGCCCTAGGTACCGGCATTGGTCGCGGTGTGAGTTTTCAGGATATTGTTATCACGCACAATGCTCAGGGAGCTCCGCAGGTACAGCTGTCTGGTGGCGCACAGGCGGCGCTTGAAGCTATGTCTGCCAGCCGAGTATTGATCAGCCTCAGCGATGAGCGGCGGTACGCGATTGCCTATGCGATGGCCGTGGCTTGATGTGATTTGCCTTGGGTTACTTATAGCGATTGGTTATTACGTATGCGTTAACTGAAGCAACGCGCGCCTCAGGGTTGGTGCACAATACCGCTGGCAAGGGTTGTGGTAAATTCTTGCCTCTACCAAAGGAATGCTATGAATTATCCGAGTATCGACGAAGCGGTTGGCAATACACGACTGGTGCGCTTGCAGCGTTTGGGTGAAAAAACCTCAAATACCATTTTAGCTAAGATGGAGGGCGATAACCCAGCCAGTAGCGTCAAGGATCGGGCGGCGCTCTGCATGATCAAAAATGCCGCAGCCCGAGGCCACATTACGCCGGGTCAGCGATTGGTCGAGGCAACCAGCGGCAACACAGGGATTGCCTTGGCAATGGCGGCGGCAATGATGGGTTATCGTATGACATTGATTATGCCAGCCAACGCCAGCGCTGAGCGCAGTGCGGTGATGCGGGCCTACGGAGCTGAATTGATCGAAGTTAGCGCGTCGGACGGCATGGAGGGCGCGCGTGATCTCGCGGCGCAAATGCAGCGCTCTGGGCAGGGTACCGTGCTCGACCAATTCAACAATCCAGACAATGCTCTGGCGCACTACCAGACCACCGGCCCGGAGATCTGGCGTGATACCGGCGGTGATGTTACCCATGTGGTCAGTTCTATGGGTACCACCGGCACTATCATGGGCACCTCTAGATTTCTCAAGGAGCAAAACCCTGCGGTGCAGATGATAGGTTTGCAACCCGCTGTTGGAGCCTGTATCACGGGTATCAGGCGCTGGCCCGAGGCCTATATGCCAGCAATCTATGATGCCGACAGGGTCGACCGAGTGATCGACGTCAGTCAGGCCGACGCCGAGCAAACTATGCGTGACTTGGCGATGCACGAGGGTATTTTTTGCGGTCCCTCAGCCGGTGGCGCTGTGCACCAGGCGCTGGCGATCAATCGCGAAGTCGAGCATGCGGTGATTGTGGCGATTATCTGTGATCGGGGCGATCGCTATCTGTCGATGGGTATTTATGG
>CALGJN010000002.1:0-13476 GCA_937920185.1 uncultured Cellvibrionales bacterium
ATTACCGATGATATTCTCGACTATCGCGGTGTGGTAGGTGATATAGGGAAAAATATCGGAGCTGATCTCGGCGAAGGCAAGATGACATTGCCGCTCATCTATGCACGGGAGCAGGCCGATGTCGAGACCTGCAAATTGATCAAGGACATCGTCAAGGGACAGCGCAAAGAAGAATTTAGTACTATTCTCGAGTTGGTCGAGGCGTCTGGGGGCTTGGATTACGCGCTTGGGATTGCTCGACATCAAGTGCAACAGGCGCGTTTGGCGCTGGTCGACCTGCCTCGCAACCCGCATACTGAAGCCCTGCTGGCGCTGGCTGACTTTTCGATATCCAGAATGCGCTAGCGATTTTATGGGTGTTCACTATACGAATACCGATTATGGCGAATAAAAAGCGACTATTTTTGATAATGTTACTAGACTTATACTAATAAGATAGTTTGATCTCAGCGGCATTCGGTTGTCTGATTGAGTCGATAGTTCTTTGCGAGCGCCGGTGTCTTTGTTATTATTTTGCCTTACTTGAATAAAATTTAATTTTTCAGCTGACCGCTATAGACCCTAGGAGAAGTGAGTGATTATTGGAATCCCCTCAGAAATTAAAACTGGCGAAGTGCGCGTTGCGATGGTTCCAAGCAACGTCGAGGCGATGGTCAGTAAAGGTGCCAAAGTATTGATGCAAACTGGTGCTGGAGCGAATGCCGGGTATTTAGATGCCGAGTACGAGGCTGTAGGCGCGACTTTTACCGATGATAGGGCGGAAATTTTTGCCACTGCGGACATTGTGATTCAGGTGCAAAGCTTTGGCTCGAACAACGAAAATAGCGATTCTGACTTAGGCCATTTACGCGCCGGTCAACTGGTTATTGGCATGATGGATCCACTGGCCAGCCCAGCGGCGGCAAAATCAGTGGCCGCTACCGGCGCTTCGGCGCTGGCACTCGAATTGGTGCCTCGCATCAGCCGAGCTCAGAGCATGGATGTACTGTCGTCGATGGCGACATTGGCCGGTTACAAAGCGGTGCTGATGGCTGCGTCGGCGTCACCGCGGATATTTCCGATGTTGATGACCGCCGCTGGCACACTGGCACCGGCGCGAGTTTTGATTATGGGCGTCGGAGTGGCGGGCCTCCAAGCCTGCGCCACCGCTAAGCGATTGGGTGCTGTGGTCGAGGCCTATGACGTGCGTCCCGCCGCGCGCGAGCAGATTATTTCGGTCGGCGCGAAGCCGGTGGAACTGGACCTAGATACGGGTGAATCAGAGGGATCCGGCGGTTATGCAAAGCAGCAGGGTGAGGAGTTTTTAGCGCGTCAGAGAGAGTTGATGACCGCGGTCGTTGCCCAGCAAGACGTGATTATTACCACCGCTGCGGTCCCCGGTGCTAAATCGCCAATCTTGGTAACTGAAGACATGTTGGTGGCGATGAAGTCGGGGTCGGTGATTGTCGATCTGGCTGCAGAGCGCGGCGGAAACTGCGCACTGACCGAGCAGGGGAAGACAGTGCAGAGCCATGGCGTGACCATTGTTGGGCCGGAAAACGTACCCGCAATGCTGGCGTTTCATGCCAGCCAAATGTACGGCAAAAATATCGAGACGTTACTCAATTTAATTCTCGACGACGAGGGCAATTTAGCGATGGATCACAACGATGAGATTGTTGCTGGAACATTGGTTGCTCACGCTGGAGATGTGCCGCACCCCCATATGCGCAAGCTGCTCGATTTGCCTGCACTCGAGGTTAAATCTGAACCCGCCGAAACGTCGGCACCAGACTAATACAGGCTAAGGGAGTCTCGTTAATGGAAGTTACTATACTATTGTTGGCATTGTTCATACTGTCACTTTTTCTCGGCGTTGAGTTGATCACCAAGGTGCCGCCGACCTTACACACGCCGCTGATGTCGGGTACCAATGCGGTTTCCGGGATTACTCTGGTCGGAGCCCTACTGGCGGCCGGATCGGACACCTCGCCGCTGTTGGTGAACATCCTGGGTTTCGTTGCTGTGACCCTGGCAACTTTAAACGTAGTGGGTGGCTATCTTGTCACCAACCGCATGCTCTCGATGTTTAAAAGGAAGTAAGCTATGAATCCCAATTTAGTGAATCTGGTTTATTTGATCGCTGGCGTGCTGTTTATCTTAGGCATCAAGGGCCTGACCAAGCCCAAAACGGCCGTGCGCGGTAATCTGTTATCTGCCGTGGGCATGATGATTGCGGTGATTGTTACCTTGATGGATAGCAGTGTCGTCAACATGACCTACATTGTTGCGGGCGTGACGGTGGGTACGCTGATTGGTGCGGTGATGGCGCTGCGCATTCAGATGACGTCAATGCCAGAAAT
Source organism: uncultured Cellvibrionales bacterium (assembly GCA_937920185.1). GTDB lineage: Bacteria > Pseudomonadota > Gammaproteobacteria > Pseudomonadales > Porticoccaceae > TMED48. The sequence continues at coordinate 2,343 of CALGJN010000002.1, forward strand.
GGTCGCTCTTCTCAATGGTTTTGGTGGTGGTGCATCGCTGACTATAGCGCTGGCCGAATACTATTCGCGGCTTGGTTTGAATGCGACATCGGTAGCCGATTTAGCCGCGCCTGTGGTGGTTAGTAGCAGTGCCTTTGGCGATGGTTTTCAAGGTACCGTGACATTGGTGTCGATCACTCTGACGGTACTAATCGGTGCGCTGACACTGACCGGCAGCGTGATAGCATTTACCAAACTCAAAGAGATTATGAAGAACAGTTATGGTCTCCCCGGTGGTCCCATAGGCAATGGGCTTTTGCTGGCTGCGGCATTGTTTGCCGTGGGTACGGTAGTCATGGATCCGGGCAACACGTCGGCCATGTTGATGCTGATTGGCTTGGCGTTTTTGTTGGGTATCTTTTTGGTCCTCCCGATCGGCGGCGCAGACATGCCGGTGGTTATTGCGTTATTAAATTCGTATTCAGGAATTGCCGCCGCGCTGGCGGGCTTTATCCTCGGCAATACAGTACTGATTATTGCCGGTTCGCTGGTGGGTACCTCGGGATTGATTCTGACCAATATCATGTGCGTTGCCATGAATCGCTCGTTGGGCAATGTGCTGTTTGGAAAAATGGCCGAGGGCGGAGAGACCATCGATGCCGATGAGATCTACGCCGGTAAGGTCACCAGTGCCCAGGCTGACGAAGTGGCGTTGATCCTCGAGACGGCCAAGCGCGTGGTTATAGTGCCGGGTTATGGCATGGCTATGGCTCAGGCTCAACATGCGGTGCGCGAACTAGCGAACGCTATGGAGGCGCGAGGGACAGAGGTTGAGTACGGTATTCATCCGGTGGCTGGGCGGATGCCAGGGCATATGAACGTTTTGTTGGCTGAGGCCGAAGTGCCCTACGATAAATTGGTCGAGATGGATAAAATTAATCCGACGTTTGATGATACCGACGTTGCCATCGTACTGGGTGCCAACGATGTGGTTAACCCCATGGCTCGTGATGTCGAGGGTAGCCCGATCTATGGTATGCCGATTCTCAATGTTGACTATGCCAAAACGGTGGTGGTCATCAAGCGTTCGCTGAGTCCGGGTTTTGCCGGTTTGCCGAATCCGCTTTTTGCTATGGACAATACGATTATGGTGTACGGCGATGGTAAGAAGGCGGTTATTGAGATGACCACGGCGTTGAATCAGGCATAGCTTGGCTTGGTTAGTACCTACATCGATTAAAAAAACCTCGCCATCGGCGAGGTTTTTTTTGGCAGGGCACTTTATCACCACAGGTTATCGCGGTAATTTTCAAGACGCTTTCTCAAGAAATTTTTTTAGGGGCTTTTTACACGCAGCTTTAGGTCGGCTTGTTGTCTGTTAAGTGGTTGACTGCGCGAATAAAAATTGCTCAACGAAGACGTTGTTGAACGGCCATCATAAGGGCTTACGAATGTGCAACTAGCGTGCAAATCCTATGAACCAATAGCATTTTTCTATTGGCTGTCGATAATGCAACTATGTTTAGCATTCGCGCAAAATTAATCGTTTCGATCCTCGCCGTGGCAACCACGGCTGTGGTTGGGATGCTGATGATTGGCCAGTGGAGTTTTGGGCGCAATTTTATGGCCTATCTCGATTCGCGAGATGCCGAGGTGCTGAACCAATTAAATCGCGCGCTGGCAAGCCACTATGTCGAGCATAAAAGTTGGCGCAGGTTTGCAGATAACCGGCGCGAATGGCGCCAATTTACCCAACGCCATATTTTTTCGCCGGCGCAAACTTTACAACGGGAGCGCAAAGCCGCGTCATCTGCAGCACTATCGACTACTTGGCAAAGACCCACTGGAGCACCACCAGCAGACCAAAATATGACCAAAATTCGTTCGCTATCGCGGGCTAATTTGGCCCATCGCGTCAGCTTGCAGGATAGATTTGGTGAGCGTGTGATTGGACCACCTGGCGTTGGCGTGCGATCGTTGCGTCAGCCGATTATGAGCGATGCCATAATCGTGGGCTACCTAGTGTTGCAGCGCGGTCATGGCCCCCTCAAGGGCATCGCGAGTGACTTTGCCCAACGGCAGAAGACGGCGTTTGTCATGATCACCCTGGCGCTATTTGCCGTGTCACTGGCGATCGCTATTCCGCTGTCTGGTCAATTGGTTCGACCACTACGCGCTTTACTGACGATGACCCGCCGTTTGAACTCGGGGGACTTAACGGCGCGCGCGATATCACCGGCTGGGCACGCAGGCCGCAGAGATGACGAGTTAGCGCAGTTGGTAGAGGGTTTCAACAGTCTAGCCGTGACATTGGAGAATAATTACAAAGCGCGCCAAACCTGGGTGACGGATATATCCCACGAATTACGCACGCCGTTGGCGTTTATTCAAGGCCAGATTGAAGCGATGCTGGATGGTGTGCGGCCCCTCAGTATCGAGAGCGTTGAATCGCTGAATTTACAGGTTGCGCAACTGAATCTGCTGATCGATGACCTTTACCAACTGTCTATTGCCGATGCAGGCGTCGTGACCTATCAAAAAACTGCTCTGAGCGTATTGCCGATTGTGCAAGACGCGATTGAAAATTGCCGACCGTTGGCAGCCAAGACTGGTATCGAGTTGCTGCTTGACGTGGAGCGCGCAATCGATGATCGCTGCATAGGTGATGGGCAACGATTGCGACAATTATTCGACAATTTACTTGCCAATAGTGTTCGCTACACAGACTCGCCGGGTCGCGCCATAGTTCGAGTGGTCAACCGCGGTGAGGTTATCGTCGTTGAGATCAGTGATTCAGGCCCTGCGGTGGGTGCCGAGCATTTGCCGAAATTATTTGATCGTTTATACCGTGTCGATGGCTCGAGAAATCGCAGCACGGGTGGCGCCGGTTTGGGTCTGTCGATCTGTAAAAAGATTGTCGAGGCGCATGGTGGCCAGATCGAGGCGCTAATATCTGATCTTGGCGGTTTGACCATCAGGGTCCATTTGCCCGGCCTATCGACATGAATGATCTAATTTTGGTGGTAGAGGATCAGCCAGATTTGGCGGCGCTTTTAAAGGATTATCTTGAAAATGCCAATTTTCGCGTGCACATTATCGCCGATGGTTGTGCCGTGATTGCCTGGGTCAAGGAGTTTTTTCCAAGCGTTATCCTATTAGACCTCATGTTGCCCGGCAAGGACGGTTTACAGGTGTGCCGAGAAATCCGTAGTTTTTCTCAGGCGCCGATTATGATCACCACAGCGAAAGTCGACGAACTACACAGAATCGTCGGGCTCGAAGCCGGTGCCGACGATTACCTGTGCAAACCGTACAGTCCTCGAGAGGCGGTTGCCAGGGTTAAAGCCCTGTTGCGCAGAGGCGCAATCAGCGACATCAGCACGCAACTTATTCAAGTGGACAGCGACGCATTGAGCGTCTGCGTTGCGGGTATTAACAGTCATTTAACGGTGGTCGAATACCACTTGTTTAAATTGCTATTTGATTCGCCACGGCGTATTTTTTCGCGTCGAGAAATCATGTCTTCAATCTATAACGATTATCGAATTGTTAGCGACCGAACCATAGATAGTCACATTAAAAAATTGCGTAAGAAAATTCATCACCACTTGCCCGGCCACGAGGTAATTCACTCTGTTTATGGTGCTGGTTACAAGTTTCAAAATGATCATTAAAATTCATATTATTTGCATTTTTAGTGCATATTTCCTGCATTTTTTTCGACTAAACTGACCCAGTCAGCGCAGATTGCCGTCAACAGCAACAATGTGGCGCAATTCGAGGACGTTAGAGACTACCTGATAGATAGGCAGTCATCGCGCGGCCGGTGGGGACTGTCAGAGAATTAGAGCGTTGCTCAACTCGACAATCCTCGGCCGGAAAAAATGTATCTCGCTAGAGAATAACATGGCACATGGGTAACCTAGGAACGCAACGATCATGCTAGTCGCGCGGCTTGGTTACTTAATAGAGCGGTTGAACGCACTCGACCAGACAGCGAATATAACTATTAATGGTGCGAATAACCTGTGCGGATACTTATAACACAACTGATCAATACTTGAGGTAACTAAAATGAAACGATTCGATTCGATGTTAAAATCCTGCTTGTTTATGCTCGCCCTTGGATGCTCGATAGGTTCTTGGGCACAACCGCAAGATGTCGATGGCAAGCTCTCCGAAAAACTCGACAAGCTGGTTGAGCGCCTTGGTTTAACGCCCGAACAAAGCGATCGCTTTGTCGAGGCGATGCCTCGGCAGATGGTTGAAAAGCGCGCATTAAGAACACAGTTCGGCGATGCTAAGCGCGCACTCAAAAAGCGCCACCGAGCAGAAATGGGCGAGATCCTGAATGACGATCAAATACTTATGCTGGATGGCATGATTAAGCGGCGGCAGATGAAGCACCAAAAAAAAGCCCGCGGCCAAAAGGACTGAGCGTGGGCTGAGGCGGTCGCCAGCAGTTACCCGATGAGGGTGCTGTGCATGGCGCATGCGCAAAAATCGATGACCCAGTGGTTGTCGATTGCCAATTTGTACCAGGCGACGCAGTAACGGTAAACGAGTCACCGCGCACGATAGCATTACCGCGAGCCGATGGCAGTGCGATCGGGGTGACCTCGGCGCCATTGCGATACGGATTCGCAGCGCCGTTTTATTATAGGGATGTTCGTAATGCAGGTTGTATTTTTGGTTCTAAGTGGTTTGTTGTTGACCGCCTGTGGCGGCGGTTCATCGTCGGTGGCGGTTGACGAGAATGGCGCAGTTCAAGCCCCGTCGGCCGCTGCTGCCGAGGATAGCGCCGGTGATTCTGATTCCGATTCGGATTCCGAGACCGATAGTGATGCCGATAGTGATGCCGATAGTGATGGTGATACTAACAGTGAATCCGCCACTGCGGCGATCGACATCTATGAAAAAATATTCACCGCGCGAAGCGCCGATTGCGCCGATTATAGCGACAGTTACAGCGCCTCGGTGAGGGACTTAACCCGTTCTCAAGGCTTCGACTCAGAGGTCACTGTCACCGCCGATGAGGGCAGTTGTACAATCACCAGCGACAATATTCCAAATCATGATTTTAATGACTCGTCGGCCAATTTTAGGGCCGATGTGGTCAAGCAAAGCAATCAATTTGTACTCAGTCGGCGACCGCTCAAGGCGACCCAAAATGACGCCTCAAGCGCACAAATGTGGGATGCGGTGATGCTCAATGGTGTGGTCGTCGATATTAAAACCGGAGGTTGCTACTACCCGTCGGAGAGGCGCGCCGATGCCGACGGTAACACCGAGGCTGGATGTCCAAACGGCGGCATCAATTGGCAGCTAGTTGCCCTCGAGTATGCGACTAAATTTGGTGTCGACCAGCATAATGCTCATGTCCAACCAGACAGCGGCAGTTATCATTATCACGGCGATCCCAACGCGCTGTTTGACGACGTGCCGGTGGGCGACGGTTCCCCCGTTATCGGCTTTGCCGCCGATGGGTTCCCTATCTATGGATCCTATATTTTTGATCAATCGACAGGCGCTTTTAGAAAGGCCACCTCGGGCTATACGCTACGGCAAGGCTCCAGAGGCACTCGCTCCGATAGCAATCCGGGAGGGGACTTTAACGGTATTTATGAACAGGACTGGGAATGGACCGACGCTGGAGATCTCGACGAATGCAACGGCATGACCTACCAAGGTCAATATGGTTACTATGTGACCGAGAGTTATCCCTTCATGATTTCCTGCTATGTCGGTACCGTCAGCCAGACGTTTAGAAAGTAACACTGCTGTCGCGCGCAGGCTCGCACTGATCTGAGCGACCGGTTGCAGGCGCAATGAGCTAGTCATCTACGCCCCAAAAAATACCGCTAAAGACCCCTGTCAGGCGTTCGCTCATCGTTGTTTTGACACCGCCGGCGGTTGAAAACTGCCGGTTAAAACCCCAGATATAGACTGTACAACAAATTGGGTACAGGAGATATCAGCCATGCGAATGGATAAATTAACCCACCAATTACAGACCGCACTTGCGGATGCGCAGTCGATTGCGATCGGTCGAGATCACACTTCGGTAGAGCCAGCGCACATGCTTTTAGGGTTGTTGAATCAGTCCAGCGGCAGCGTGCGGCCGCTTCTGAATCGAGCCGGTTTTGATGTTCAAGGTCTGGTCAGCGAGATTGAGCAGCAATTGGATGGCCAGGCTAAAATTGGCCAACCGACGGGCGATGTGGGAATATCTGCCGAGCTGGTTAAAGTGTTTAATCTCAGTGATAGAGCGGCTCAAAAGCGCGGCGATCAGTTTATTTCCAGTGAGATGGTACTGGCGGCGATGGTCGGTGAAAAATCCGCTATAGGTCAAACGATGGCGCGCTTTGGCGATCGCGAAAAAGCCTTGAGCGCGATCGAAATGGTTCGCGGCGGCGAGCCGGTAACCAATGCCGACGACCAGCAAAGGGGGGAGGCGTTGGAGCGTTTTACCATCGACCTGACGGCGCGCGCCGAGGCTGGAAAACTCGATCCAGTGATCGGTCGAGATGATGAAATTCGCCGAACTATTCAAGTATTGCAGCGGCGCACAAAAAATAATCCGGTGTTGATCGGCGAGCCCGGAGTGGGCAAGACGGCGATTGTCGAGGGCCTTGCCCAGCGAATTATCAACGGCGAAGTGCCCGAGGGCTTGAAGCGCAAGCGTGTGCTGACGCTCGATTTCGGTCTGCTGTTGGCGGGCGCAAAATTTCGAGGCGAATTTGAAGAGCGTTTGAAATCTGTGCTCAATGAACTGGCCAAACAGGATGGGCAGATCATTTTATTTATCGACGAATTACATACCATGGTCGGCGCCGGCAAGGCCGAAGGAGCTATGGATGCGGGCAATATGTTAAAGCCGGCGCTGGCGCGCGGCGAATTGCATTGCGTGGGCGCCACGACTTTGAACGAGTATCGCCTATACATGGAAAAGGATGCAGCGCTAGAGCGGCGCTTTCAAAAAGTTCAAGTCGATGAGCCGAGTGTTGAGGACACCATTGCAATTTTGCGTGGGCTCAAGGAACGCTACGAAGTCCATCACGGGGTTGAAATCACCGACACCGCGATCGTTGCGGCGACTAAATTATCGCAGCGCTATATCAGCGATCGGCAGTTGCCCGACAAGGCGATTGATTTGATCGACGAGGCGGGCAGTCGTATTCGTATGGAGATGGACTCTAAACCAGAGGTCATGGATCGCCTTGATCGGCGTATTATTCAGCTCAAAATTGAACGCGAGGCGCTTGCCAAAGAAACCGATAAGGCGTCGCAAAAGCGCTTGCAAAAGCTTCGTGATGAGCTGTCCTCCCTGGAGGCGGAATACGCTGATCTGGATGAATTGTGGAAGGCTGAAAAAGCCTCTTTGCAAGGTACGACCGACATTAAGAGCCGGCTGGAACAGTCGCGACTAGATTTGGAAATTGCCTATCGAGCTGGCGATCTAGAAAAAATGGCGCAGATTCAGTACAGCCTTATTCCGCAGCTAGAGGTGCAACTCGCGACTGCAAACGAGCGGGAAATGCACGAAAAACAGTTGTTAAAAAACCGCGTGACTGAGGCCGAAATAGCCGAGGTGGTGGCTCGCTGGACTGGTATTCCGGTCGCCAAAATGCTCGATGGTGAGCGCCAAAAGCTGCTCGATATGGAGCGCCACCTGGGACGTCGTGTGATTGGCCAAAGCGAGGCGGTGACGGCGGTGTCAAACGCGGTGCGCCGTTCGCGGGCTGGTTTATCAGATCCCAGCCGGCCGAATGGATCGTTTTTATTCCTCGGTCCGACCGGTGTCGGCAAGACCGAGTTGTGCAAGGCGTTAGCGGAGTTCCTTTTCGATACAGAAGAGGCCATGGTGCGCATCGATATGTCTGAGTTTATGGAAAAACACTCGGTGGCGCGACTTGTCGGTGCGCCACCGGGCTATGTCGGTTACCAAGAGGGGGGATATCTAACCGAAGCGGTTCGTCGCAGACCCTATTCGGTGATACTGCTCGACGAGATCGAAAAGGCCCACAGCGATGTATTTAATATTTTATTGCAGGTGTTGGACGACGGTCGCTTGACGGATGGTCAGGGGCGCACCGTCGACTTTGCCAATACCGTGGTGGTGATGACCTCTAACCTAGGTTCCGACATGATCCAAGTGCTCGCTGGTGACGACGACTATTCGCTGATGAAATCGGCAGTCATGGACGTGGTAGCGCAACACTTTCGCCCCGAGTTCATTAATCGGATTGATGAGTCTGTAGTGTTTCACCCGCTTCAACGCGAGGCGATGCGCGCTATTGCAGATATCCAGTTAACTCACCTCACGAATCGCTTGCAGGAGCGTGAATTGCAATTAGATCTCAGCGAGGAGGTAGTGGAGCATATTTTGCAGGCCGGGTATGATCCGTTGTACGGCGCTAGACCGCTTAAGCGAGCGCTCCAACAGTGGGTTGAAAATCCACTGGCGAGCCTGATTTTGGGCGGCTCGCTTGAGCCTGGAACAATTATATCCAGCCGCCTTGAGACCGCCGGGCCGGTATTTTTTGTTGCCGATTAAAGCGACTGAAAACGCCTCAGTGTGGGTGATTTGGACTCCCCGCCCGGGTTAGTCTTGTCCTTCGAATTGTTCGCCATCGACAAATAATAAGCGCACCACTAGACTATCTTCACAGGGCAGTACCGAGAGCATCAGTACGTTGAGTTCGGTGCCGATTTTAATGCCGGCGGGGATGTTAAAGACAATTTCGCGGTTATCGGGGCTGGACAGCGTGCGCAGCTCGCGAAGTTGCGGATCTTTGCGGACTTCGCCGGCCAATTTTTGCAATAACATATCGATGGCGGCGCTAAAATGGGGCAGATTGAATTGCCCCTTGTAGGCGCTGCGCTCGAGTTGTAACTGCACCGGAATAACCGCACCGCTCTGTTCAGCAGTGATCTTTCCAGCATCCACTCGACCGCCTTGCTTGAGTTCTTTGAAAAGGCGTTTAAGGTTCTCTTCGGACTGTCGTTGAAAACTAGCGACCAACAAATTTGCACTCAAGTTGAACAGTTTGGGTAGGTCTATGGTGATTTCTTGTTGTTCCGATGTCATGACTTGCGGATCTCAGCTGCTATGGATTTAGCCGCCGATTCAGGCACTATTCCCAAACGTCGGCGGCCTTGGGTCGAGCAATTATACATCGGTATCTATGAGCGCGTATTTACTGCTCAAGACGTCGATAATTTCAGCGCGTGGATTGTCTGATAAAAGCAGCGGTTGGCCGGTGATTTTTTCCGCTAATTGCAAATAAGTCTCTGAGACTTTTTCCATCATAGCTCGCGGCAGGGGATTGTCTTCAGCCAGCGCCAGTCGCTCGGGCATGCGCTGCTTGTTGAGCAGTATATCTGGATCCGGAAAGTGTTCGAGGAGCAGTTGGCGAAAGACTTCTTTAGAGTTTTCCACGACTTTGCCGTTACGGTAGTTCGAGCCATCCCAAATACGCGATGAATCGGGGGTGCCAACTTCATCCATATAGATGAGTTGTTCGTGACCCTCGCGATTAGTCACGTAGCCGAATTCAAATTTTGTATCCACAAACAGCTGATCATGCTGGCGCAATTCGCGCTCAATCAAGGCAAAGCCATCGCTAAGCAGTTGTTCATAAGTTGCGATGTCATCGCGCCGGTTAAAATTAAATTGGCGGTAGTTCGCCTCGATGTCGGTGCGGGTAATGTTGACATCGTCGACCTCTGGAACACCGGGAATACCTTTTAAGACCCCCTTGGTCGAGGGTGTGATCAACAGGTCGCTCAACAACTGATCGCGCTGCAAGTTATCTTCCAGGTCGATGCCACAAAAATTGCGCTCCCCGGCGGCATAGGCTCGCCACATCGAGCCGGTGATGTAGCGTCGGCCTATGGCTTCGATCATGACCGGCCGAGCTTTTTGTACGATCCATACCAGTGGGTGGGGAATGTCAACTATGTGACTGTCAGCCAATCCTTGTTCGCGAAATAAACCAAACCAATGATTGGAAATGGCGTTTAGGGCCGCGCCCTTTCCGGGCACGCCATGCATTTCGTCATCGCCGTGCCAAATACACTCAAAGGCGGAGATGCGATCGCTGATCACCATGATTGCCAACGGGGCATCGGCCGCCAAAGGATAATTATGTTGCTCGATAAGTCGCGCACTATCGGCATTGGACAACCAATATACCGAGCGAACTTTGCCGCTGTGAACTAGACTATCAGTGCGAATCGGTAGGTCGTTGTTAACCGCTAGTACGGTATCGGCAAGCTTCATAATTTGCGCCTTGTTGGCCATTGTCGGTGGTTATTTGTGCATCGCTCGCGACTCGATCAACTCGTAGGAGAAACGATGTCAAACGACGACTTACAAAGCCGCTAATGGTATCAATTTGGATATTCGGCGGCAAAGAAAATTTTTCCTCTGTGGTACAATTTTGTTTCTATATATAAGTCTATCTGAGGTCTATCCAATGCCGGCAAAGTCTTTATTACTGACCGGAGGAAGCGGGTTTATTGGCCGCCATTTTTGCCGTTCTGCGATTCGCTCGGGAATCTCAGTGACGTTATTGACGCGGAATGTCACGGCCGCCGCCAGTGTTGTTCCCGAAACGGTGCGGCTGTGTACGAGCCTGGAGGATATCGATGCCGATACACACTTCGATACGGTGGTCAACTTGGCGGGTGAGCCGCTCGGGGATGGGCGGTGGAGCGCGGCGCGCAAGCGCAAATTTTTCACCAGTCGAGTCGATTTTACCGAGGCTTTGGTAGACTTTTTTAGTCGACGTAACAGGCCGCCAGAACAGGTCATTAGTGGTTCGGCCGTCGGTTATTATGGTCCCGGAACGGAGCCGGTAAACGAGTCATCGACCGCGACAGAGGGTTTTTCCCATACCCTTTGTCATCGCTGGGAAGTCGCCGCCAGCGGGTTTGAACGCCTTGGTAGTCGGGTGTGTTATCTGCGTACCGGCATCGTATTGGGTGAGCTCGGCGCGCTGGCACGGATGTTGCCAGCTTTTCGTTTGGGCTTGGGCGGTCCTATGGGTGATGGCGAGCAATATATGTCGTGGATTCATCGCGACGATATGGTGGCTTTAATCAAACATTGCATAGATCACTCGACGCTCAGTGGGCCGGTGAATGCCAC
>CALGJN010000003.1:0-2293 GCA_937920185.1 uncultured Cellvibrionales bacterium
ACTTCGGTGTAATCGCTGGCCATGATGCGAAAGATCCGTTTGCTTTGTTCTGGCTCAAACTTGGTTTTCGGCAAGATCGTTTGTTCCGCGGCAGACAACACTTTTCGTACCATGGGTTTTAGTTCAATAGCGCGATCGGTTGGCGTCATACCGTCGCTGGTGCGCACCAAAATGGGGTCGTTAAAGAGATCTCTAAGACGCCGCAAACTGTTGGACATCGCCGGTTGGCTGATACCCAACTCCTCGGCCGCACGCGTGACATTGCACTCCCGCAGCAGCACGTCTAGGTAGACTAAGAGGTTTAAATCGACTCGCGCTATATTCATTAAAAAAATACCAAAGATAAAAAGCATAAATTAGATTAATCTGGCTATGATACTTAAAATGACGATTCAGTCAACTGTGGTGTTGTTCATTCGCACTATTACGAGGAGTAACAATGTCTACATTCAGCAATGATGTAAAACAAGTAGAGCAGCTCAAGAACGCTCAAAATGGCACTTGGAGTGCGATTAATCCGGTATATGCCGCTCGCATGCGAGCTCAAAATCGGTTCAAAAATGGCTTGGACATCGCGCGATACACCGCAGCAATCATGCGTAAAGATATGCAGGATTATGACAATGATGCATCTTCTTATACCCAATCGTTGGGTTGCTGGCACGGCTTTATTGGCCAACAAAAGCTGATAGCGATCAAAAAACACCACGCCACCACCGACAAGCGCTACCTTTACTTATCTGGCTGGATGGTCGCTGCCCTTCGCTCTGAGTTTGGTCCGCTACCGGATCAGTCAATGCACGAGAAAACGTCGGTGTCAGCGTTGATCGAAGAGCTCTATACCTTTTTGCGGCAGGCCGATGCGCGCGTGCTCGGCGAGCTGTTCAACGCACAGGACGCCGCTCGAGAGTCTGGCGATCACAACACCGTCGATGACATTCAATCGAAAATTGATAATTTCGAAACCCACGTAGTGCCAATCATTGCAGATATCGATGCCGGGTTTGGCAACGAAGAAGCAACCTACCTATTAGCGAAGCAGATGATCGAAGCCGGTGCCTGTTGCATCCAGCTAGAGAATCAGGTGTCTGACGCCAAGCAATGTGGTCACCAAGACGGCAAGGTGACGGTACCTCACGAAGATTTCTTGTCTAAAATCAACGCAGTTCGCTACGCCTTTTTGGAACTCGGCGTAGACGATGGCGTGATCGTTGCACGGACCGATTCACTCGGAGCCGGCTTGACGCAAAAAATCCCAGTGTCCCATGCACCGGGCGATCTCGCCGCGCAGTACAATGAGTTTTTAGAAACTACGCCGGTGGATTCGGTAGACGATCTTGCCGAGGGCGATACAGTATTTAAAATTAAGGGTCAGTTGGTCAAACCGAACCGTTTGCCGAACGGCCTGTACCGTTTTAAAACGGATACTGGCGAAGCGCGCTGCGTGCTCGACTCCATCACCAGCCTACAAAACGGTGCCGATCTACTATGGATTGAGACCGAAAAGCCCCACGTTGGTCAAATTGGCGGCATGGTTGATGAAATCCGCAAGGTCATACCCAACGCCAAGTTGGTCTATAACAACTCGCCGTCGTTTAATTGGACGTTAAATTTCCGTCAACAAATCTTTGATCTCTGGGCCGAAGCCGGCAAGGACCTGTCCTCTTACGATCGCGCTGCATTGATGGACGAACGTTATGACGCGACCGAACTTGCGGTTGTTGCCGACGAAAAAATCCGCACCTTTCAGGCCGATGCATCACAGCATGCGGGGGTCTTCCACCACTTGATTACGCTGCCAACCTACCACACTGCGGCGTTATCTACCGATAACCTAGCCAAGGGTTACTTTGGCGCCGAGGGGATGCTAGCGTATGTTGCTGGTGTTCAGCGCAATGAAATTCGCCAAGGAATCGATTGCGTGAAGCACCAGGCGATGGCCGGTTCGAACATGGGTGATGACCACAAAGAGTACTTCTCAGGTGATCAAGCGCTCAAGGCGTCGGGCAAGGACAACACCATGAACCAATTCTGATGCCGTTGTCTGCAAACGTGATAGTTTGTCTGTCAGCTCGATCCGGTGACAGATTGCAGTAACAGTATGCTAGTAACAGTATGCTAGTAACAGTCAAAAAAGGCGGGCCATCACATAACGGCCCGCCTTTTGTTTGCATCAATTTTTGTGCCGACTTTTGTGCCGACTTTTGTACCGACTTTAGCTATACCAGCACTCGCCTTTGGCGGCGCGCGCGCGGAGTTCATCGGTTGGTTGGTAAAGCGTGCTTATCGATGC
>CALGJN010000004.1:0-1619 GCA_937920185.1 uncultured Cellvibrionales bacterium
TCAACCAAGCCATGGCGGGCGATTTGGTCGAGCATATGATTGAGAAATGGCACCGGTGTAGCAAAGGTACCTAGGCCACTGCCATCGAGGTTGACGGTGACGGTAATCTGCGATTCCAGCGTATTGCGCGTTACGGTAGCGGTGCGATCGGTCATGAGTACTCCGGCTAATAGAAGACAACCGATGTCTTATTTGGGACTAATGGGCTGGTATTATACCCACAAAATGCGCGTATAAAAATGCGCGCTGCAGCGCCCCCGCAACCGTGGCCTATGGATCGGTAACGATGGCCTGCGGTTTGCCGCGCGCAGATCTAGGTAAGGACTCGCGCAGGCGAATAAACATCCGCGCGGCCAGCGACGATAATTGTCGCTCGCTGGCGTGACCAACCGCGCTTGGAGTACACTAACAGGCTCCACATCACGGATAGATCAACCCAACCATGAGGGACATACCTTGAAACTATTAATGAAAATTATCGGCATCGCGGGGTTGGCGGTGGTAACGCTCGCGGCGCTGGTTATTGTTTATGTATCGCTAGCCTACGATGCCAACTCGCTGCGCCCAAAAATACAAAAATTTGCCCTGGCGGAGGGCTATACCATCGATATTGAGGGCGATTTGGAATGGCAATTTTTGCCCAATCCAGGCGTTTCGGTGCGCCAACTAAGCTGGCGCGAGATCGAGCACACCAGCGGTACCGTCGGCGAGCTAATATTGACCGTCGATTGGGGCGGAGCGCTGTCTATGCTCGGCGGTGGGCCGCCTGCGATTGACGGCGCAGATGCCGCGGCGCAGCGCGCCAATAACTTAAAACTTGCGGCACTGGTCGACGGTATCCGCCTGCGCGATGCCGAGGTTGTATGGCAGCGGGAACAAATGCCGGAATGGACGTTTGACCAAATTGCACTGCGCCTCAGCAACGTTTCGACCGATGGTGAGCGCTTTCCGATCGAGATCGAACTGCGTACGCTAGACGATATCGAGATCCGTGTGGCCGCATCATTGGCACTCGACCTCGCGGCGCAGAGGGTCTCGATAGTCGATTTAGACGCATCGGCTGGCGGCGCGCGGTTGCATGGTGATCTGGCGTTGAATGGCGCAACAGCCACGGCGATCGGCGCCATAGAATTACAAAACTTCAATCTCAAGCAGTGGCTCGGCAGACTGCAGCAGCCGTTCCCAGAGATCGAGGTGCCCCGCACGGTCAGCGCTCGAGCGCTGACGCAGCTCGGCGCCCAACTCGAGTACCACCTCGAAGCCAATGGCCGGTCAACTCTCGACGTCAAACTCGATATCGACGGCCAGTCATTGGATGTCAACGCCAACAGCGATGCCAGCAGCGAAAAATTGCAGATCGTTTTGTCGGCACCGCGGTTTGCGGTGGGCGACTATCTTGCGCCGGACGACGACAACTCGCGCGCTGCGCCTCAGCAATCGACCCATGCGGCACTCTTTGCGCCGCTGGCGCCGCTGATGCTGTGGCCCGGCCAGGCGCAGATGGAAATCAAACTAGCGACCCTGCAATTGAATGGCTACGAGCTCAGCAACCTGTATACCAACCTGTTTAGCAACCGCGGTGTGTTGCGTTTGGCATCGCTGAATGCCGATCTGTTTGG
>CALGJN010000005.1:0-1258 GCA_937920185.1 uncultured Cellvibrionales bacterium
CGCACGCAATTGTCATCCACAGATTGTTTGGTGGTGCACAGTGGTGAGTTGTTGCGATCGCTCGCGATACCGCCACCGTCGATCGCCGCAAGCGTGCCGATCGTGGTGCCCAGTCAGCGTCTCGGTGAGATGGCAGATGCGCTTGGCTATTGCCATGTGGAGATCGCCGAGAGTGCATCGCCGAAAGCCATGTGCGCGACGACATGCGCTGTTTTGGAGCGCACCAACGGTGTTTAATATAACTGCCATTGCGGTGCAGATTTATTTTTTTGAATAGAAATTTTCGGTAGGGAGGTGGCAGTTGACCCAGGTGAGTGATGCGGAATCAGCGCCCCGGCGCAGGGGTAAAATAATCGGACGCTTTGTCTTTGGCTTCGTCGCTATTGCACTGATCGGCTCGACCGTACTGGCGCTGTGGTTTGGCAACCAGCAGTGGCGAGAGTATCGCGGCTTGAGCGACCAAAGACGAGTACAGCTCGAGGATATCGACCGCCGAGATAAAGCTGCTACCCAGAGCCGCGCCGCATTCGATCAACGTTTGCAGAGTCAGCAAGACGGTCGTGCATTGCTGTTAGAACGCCTCGATGGGTTGCAATTGCGCGTCGATGCACAGGCGTCGCGGCTTGCTGAACTTGGCAGTGCCTCGCGCACCGATTGGCTGCTGGCCGAGGCAGCCTATCTGGCACGGCTGGCTAATCAGCGCTTATATACCGAGCGCAGCACCGCCAATCCGCTGGCATTACTTGCGAGTATCGACAGTATTTTTCGCGACTTGGACAACCCACAGTTTTTATCAGTTCGGGCTGCGCTGGCGCAGGACGTGGCGTCCCTCAAGCTGGTTGGCGATGTTGATATCGACGGTCTCTATTTACAACTGGACAGCTTGGATCGGCAACTTCAAGCGCTGGACATTTGGCCGCTGGCGAAGCGGTCACAGAGAGCACCAGCGGCGGCTGCCCAGCGGCAGATTGAACCCGTCGCTGCGGATACATCCGCTTGGCAAACCGTGGTTGAGCGATTTTCTGGCTTACTCAGGGTAGAGCGGCGCAACTTACCGATCGTGCCGCTACTGGATGACCGACAGGAGGGGCAACTCAAGGTGACCCTTGGCCGCCTCGTTGCGCAGGCTCAGACCGCCTTGCTGTCGCAGCGTCCGAATGTTTTTCGCCTAAGTTTGAGCGAGGCGCGGAGGATTCTGCAGGCACACTTTCCCGACCACTCAGATAGCCGATTGTTGGCGCAACAATTGAGTCTGTTG
>CALGJN010000006.1:0-6956 GCA_937920185.1 uncultured Cellvibrionales bacterium
ACAGCAATCACCTCCTGATCGCCGCCGGATTTTTACCCAATATGGGTGAACTTGACTTCCATGCGCCCGAGTTAAATTGGCTGCGCAAAGCAATGAGGCTATCGCTCAAAGCGCTCGAGCCGTATCCGGCAATGATCGTCGATGATTCCAATAACATATTGATGGTTAACCGTGGATGGGTGAGCTTCTATAGAAATAATATCAGCAAAGAAGTCCTCGATCGGGTGATCAATAACTATGAGTTTCTGTTTAGCCGCGATGGTGCCGGCATCTTTGTCAGTGGTTGGCAGGATATTCTATCGGTTATATTGATGTCACTAGAGCAGAAAACACTTTTTAGCGACAATCCCCGCGACCGAGAGATGCGCGACCGGCTGGAAAAACATGAAAATGTGCCCGCAGATTGGCGTCAACGTGCGGCTAAACTAGAACCGATGTCGAGCTTCCGTCTTCAAATCGATCTGAACGGCGAATTAAAAAAATTTATTAGCGTCCACAGCACTATCAGTGAGCAAGGATCAGCCGCGGTATTATCGGGCCCCAGCTTACACATTAACACGCTCTATCCAGAGGACGAGGCTTTAGATATGTGGCAATTTTACTCGGCAGATCTCAGTCACCCTCTGCTGATCGACTAAACATTAATGACACCGATCATAGCGCGCTTAAAAGCAATACCTCAGACCATCAACCATGGTCGCGCTTTACCACAAAGCGCGGTTCCTATCATGGTTGCTCATTGGTCGTTGCAAGCTCGACCGCCCGACGGTTCAATGCAACTTACTAGCGCACGTGTTAAAGTTTCGATAGACGGGCTCTAGCAACGCGCCTAGGCGCTATTGAAGCAGTCTTTCGCACTGTAGATAAAGACCTACGCTAAAATCTGCTCGATGTGACTGAAGAACCACACAACTGTTTATTGATCGGATTTAACGTGCTGAAAAAAATTACATTTATCGCACTATTGGCGGCAGTCTTCGGTTGGTTCTTAGTGGCGACAATTGACCATAAAAGTCGAGATTCAGCCGATCTAGAGAACATCAATAACGCACGAAAATCAGACCCGGCGTCGCTTAGAACTACAGAGTCGGGCCCTGTATTAGGTTTCAGCGACCTTTATGACACCCATGCGTGGCTAGGCATCCCCTATGCCGCGGCGCCATTGCATGAACTTCGCTGGCGAGCTCCGCAGCCCGTCGCCAATTGGATCGAGTCGCTCGAAGCGCTTGAAGGGAGTTCGGCCTGCGTCCAGCCATCGGTCACACCGGCCGGGGATCTCGGCACAGACGCCGGCATCGTCGGCAGTGAAGACTGTCTGTACTTAAACGTCTGGGCGCCCGTATCGGCTGCCGTCAATGCTGCGCAAATCGAGCAACAATTACCGGTAATGCTGTGGATACACGGCGGCGACAATAGCCTTGGCTCAGCGCAACGAGTCCGCGGGCATCGACTCGCAAGCGAACAACAGGTCGTCTTTGTATCGGTCAATTACCGCCTCGGATATCTGGGTTATTTTTCCCATCGAGCACTGCGCAACAGCGCCCTTAATCAACGCGATGCATCGGGTAATTTTGGCACTTTAGATATTATTGCGGCGCTCAACTGGGTACAGAAAAACATCGCCAATTTTGGTGGTGACAGCGACAACATTACCATATTCGGTGAGTCGTCCGGCGCACGTAATGTCGTCGCTCTACTGGCCTCACCGATCGCCGAGGGACTCTTTCACAAAGCCATTATCCAGAGCGGATCGCTGCGCACAGAGTCTACGCAAAGCGCAGAAAATTTTATCGACGACCCACAGCCCGGTCAAAACGCGAGTAGCAGCGAACTGATAGCACAATTACTGATTGACCTCGGCGCTGCCACCGACCGAAACGAAGCTAAGGCAGATATCGCCCAGATGAACGATGCTAGCTTGGTGGCTTTTCTTCGCAGCCAAAGCGCGGCCGACATCCTTCGTGCAGCCTCGCACAACCGATTTTCCGATCGTCCCATACCACAAGTGCCGCAGTTGATACGCGATGGCGCAGTGCTTCCGGTGGAACCACTCTATGACGTTTTTGGGTATCCGACAAATTATAATAATGTGCCCGTCATTATCGGATCTAACCGCGACGAGGCAAAATCGTCGATGGCCCTAGAAGCTGATTATGTGCAGTGGCGGTTCGGCCTATGGCCACATATTTTAGATCCGCAAAACTACGCCACAATGGCCTCGCTGCGCTCCGCGCGCTCGCATTTGCTGGCCGTCGAGCAACCCGCGCGCCTGCTATCCAGTAGCCGGATAGATGTCGACGCAAGATCAAATATATTTACCTATCGTTTCGATTGGGATGAATTACCCTCCAATTGGATGCTCGACATGCCCCAGCTGATCGGCGCCGGACAAGCGGTGGAGATAGGTTTTGTTTTTGGTGACTTTGCGGTCGGCTCGGCCCTCGCCAATCGCTACGCACAACAACACCGTCCCAATCGCGATGCTCTGTCGGCTGCAATCATGGATTATTGGGGCAACTTTGCGCATTCCGGATCACCCGCCATGGGCCGCTCAGGCGCTCAACCACAGTGGCAACCCTGGACTCAAGACGGCGTCAATACCATGATTTTCGATAGCCCGCAAAGCCGCGGTTGGCGTATGCAAGAGCGCCGACTCAACGTCGCCAGCCTGACCCAGCAACTGCTTGACCAATCGAGCCTCACAGATCAACAAACGCGCTGCAAAATTTACCTCGAACTATTTTTAAACTCGGACCAAAGCAGCGATTATTGGCATCCTAAAAACTACCAGAACCTCCCAGGGGGAGGTTGCGAAAAGTACCCAATACAACGGGTTATGCCAACCGATTAGAGGCCCCAAAAGGCGTCGCAATGAGCTTCTGTAAAAGCGCTTTAACGACAAACAGCCTCGATTAAAGCATAGACAATAGTCGTTTAGACGCCTGTTATTTACGAGACTGTTATTTACGAGACAGTTATTTACGAGACAGTTATTTACGAGACTCTTTTTAAGAGACTATCTTTTAGGAGACTGTTTTTTAGGAGACTATTTTTTAACAGACAGTTACCTATAAAACCATTAATTAAAAGAAGAAGTTGCCCTAAGGCTGCGGTCTGCATCGCGCCAACTGACGGCTTATTATGGCAATTAATGAAACATGCCCCCGATCCGCAAAAGCTACGCGCCGAAATGCCCCAGCATCCATAGCCCGATAGATCCATAGACCCGAAAGTTTCTAAAGCTGCTAAAGCTGCGATTAATTAAAATGCATGCCCAGTCAGCCCGACCAAATGAAAGCGCCAGATAACAATTTCGGCGCTGCCGAAAAATGGCGGGTATCGTGTTACACCGCAAGGCTGGCTAGATTCGCCGCGAGTATGCCTAGAGTGAGCATAACACTGGCTAGATGGAGTCGCTTAAAGGTCTTTTCACGGCCCTCATCGCGACTATGATTGGTCGCCGGGATCAGCCCATAGGCAATAGCTGCCAAGGCCACGGTGGCACCTGAAATGACAATCAAGGCCGACTGTCCGACAATAATTGCCGCGACATTAGCGGTAGCGCCAAGTACCGCTAGCAGGATAAAAAAGCGCGGGAATACCTTGCGTAAAAACGTTGAGCTATCCGCGCCAGACAACGAGGTGAAAACGCTCGGCGCGACAATCGCAGTTTGAAAAATAATCGTACCGACAATCATGCCGCTGATTAGCACCGGAATATTATCCATAGTTTAGTAATCCATCGAAGTAAATTTGCGTGAACGCTGACCGCAGATCAAAATAATTAGATTAACCGCGTCAAAAGCACTAGGCCAAGCACGGCACCGAGACTGTACAAGGCAATTTTCCACAACGAAAACTGCCGTGTACTCCAATCGATACGATCATCCCGCTCGGTCTGGCTTTTCGAGGCTTTAAAGCGTCCCAAAAAAAGGAAGACGGCCAGTGAAATGACGGCCATACCGCCAAATACCAGGGTATTCAGATCCACTAACGACTTCTCAATTTAGCCAGCAGACGAAGCATTTCTAAGTATAACCAAATCAGCGTAACCATGAGTGAAAACGCGCCAAACCATTCCATGTACTGAGGCGCGCCCTGTTCTGCACCCTGCTCAATAAAATCGAAGTCGAGCACTAGGTTGAGCGCCGCAATGGCCACCACAAAGAGACTAAAGCCGATGCCGAAAAGTCCATTTGAATGGATAAAGCCGATGCTTGATCCAAACATATTCATCACTATACTGACTAAATAAAGTAATCCAATCCCCATGGTCGCCGACACGATCATCAACCGAAAGTTCTCAGTCGGTTTGATGATGCCGGTCTTGTAGAGAAACAGCAGCGACGACAGCGTACCCAAGGTCAGCCCGATCGCCTGAATCACAATACCCTGAAATTGGGCCTCATAAATGGCCGATATACCGCCCAAGAACAATCCCTGCAACAGCGCGTAGATCGGCGCTGTAATCCCCGACCAATGCTTTTTAAATATAGTCACCAATGCAAAGATAAAGCCGCCGAATCCACCGACCATCATCAGCGGCTTTACCGCCGCAGGGTCATTGTTTTGAAAAAACAAGTTCCACGTCCAGGACGCCGCTAGCACCACCAAAAATAACAAGATGCCGGTTTTGTTGACCGTACCCTCCAAAGACATAGTCGGCATGTCTCTGGCGTTTGGGCCAGCATTCAGCGCAGCATCGCTAAAAGTTGCATCGCTCAACGCCGGATTACCCGACCGACCAAATTTTTCCAACGCTTTGTGATTCGACATACTGGTGTTGATCCTCTTAAAAGTGATGTTATCGTAAATGCGCCCTGTGTGCCTCAGTATACGGTCTTGCCGAGCAATTGGGTATCGGCGCAGGTACAAACCGCAGCAATAAACAATACGCTCAAAGGCGCTAATATGGATGCCATGGAAGCGTCAATATATGGCTTGCAGTAACCACTAAACGCCGACCAAAACGCAGTGCAATCAGCTGTATTTAACGCCGCGTTAATCGATTGATTAGAAAAAATAAAGCCTGCAAATAATGTGTTATTAATCTTTTATCGCCCCTACGTTATACTGAGATTCGACTTAATCAGCCATTGAGATAGCCATAATGAAAACCAGAATTACCGAATTATTCGCGATACAGCACCCTATCATTCAAGGCGGCATGCACTTCGTTGGCTATGCCGAACTTGCCGCGGCGGTGTCCAATGCCGGTGGCCTTGGGATCATTACAGCTCTCACTCAGGGAACCCCTGAAAAACTTACCGATGAGATCAAACGTTGTAACCAAATGACCGATAAGCCCTTTGGTGTCAACATGACCTTTCTGCCGACCCTGACCCCACCGGATTATCCGGCCATGTTTCAAGCGGTGATCGATGGCGGCGTAAAAGTTGTTGAGACCGCCGGTAACAATCCCCAGCAGTGGCTGCCGATGCTAAAAGATGCTGGGATCAAGGTCATTCATAAATGCACAGCTGTGCGTCACGCATTAAAAGCGCAAAAAATTGGTTGCGACGCGGTGTCGGTCGACGGTTTTGAATGCGGCGGCCATCCCGGCGAAGACGATATCCCGAACTTTATCCTGCTGCCTAGAGCTGCCGACGAATTAACCATTCCCTTTGTCGCATCGGGCGGCATGGCCGATGCTCGCAGTCTGGTCGCAGCCTTGGCACTCGGTGCTGAAGGTATCAACATGGGTACCCGCTTTATCGCCACCGAAGAGGCCCCGGTGCATGAAAAGGTTAAACAAGCGATTATCGCAGCGTCCGAGTTGGATACCCGCTTGGTCATGCGTCCGCTGCGTAATACCGAGCGGGTGCTGAATAATGCCGCGGTAACGCGACTTCTAGAAAAGGAAAAGGCGCTCGGCGACGAACTGGAGTTTAAGGATATTATCGATGAAGTCGCAGGCGTTTACCCGAAAATTATGCTCGATGGTGACATGGACGCTGGTGCTTGGTCGTGCGGCATGGTCGCGGGCCTGATCGACGACGCTCCGAGCGTAAAAGTTCTAATCGATCGAATCATGAGCGAAGCCGATGCCATAATCGCTCAGCGGCTGTCTGGCCTCAGAGGCGCCTAATCCGGCGCGCCTCGCGATGAGCCAGGGTACTGAGCGCAGAAACGGCCAATCTCGTCCAGCGCACGGGTGGCGCTCGGAAGCGTTGGATGAAAGATTTGCCAGACATGGGGCATGCCCTCCCAGCACTGCAACGATGCCGGCGAACCCGCCGCAGTCGCCTTGTTGACGTAACGTCGCGCATCGTCCAATAGCATCTCGGAATCGCTGACCTGCACAAGGGTCGGCGGCAACCCGTCAAGACGACCCAGAAGAGGCGATAGCTGCGGATTACTGGTCGACATTCGCGTCGCTAATAAGGTCATAAACCAGTAAAGCGGCCAGGGTATCCGTTTGAGCAAGCTGAATAATGGCCGCAGCACAGGATCCGATTTGTAATTGTATTGAATGCTGCCACTGAGTAGCGCAGCGTCGGTGATTGGCGAAAGGGCAATGGCGGCGTCGGGAAGCCGACGACCGGTATCGCGAAGCCACTGCAACAAAGACAAGGTTAAATTACCACCGGCCGAATCGCCGGCAATATATAATCTCTGCGCAGCTGCCGAATCGCCCTCACAAGAATGCGCCAGCAACCAATCATACGTGGCACGGCAGTCCAGTATCGCAGCCATTAATCGGTGTTCTGGGAACAGTCTATAGTCGATGGCCAACACCGCACATCCAGTTACTTCAGATAAACGATTGGTCAAAGTACGATGGCTGAGCGGACTGCCAGAGCAAAATGCGCCACCATGGATGTACAGCATACGCCAGTCGGGATTAGCACCTTTCGCAACCACCCATTCGGCTGCCACCCCAGCCGCGTCCACGGTCGTACAACTGCTCGCGATCGGGAGATCTGAGAACAGCGTGTCTAGGGCTGATCTCACCG
>CALGJN010000007.1:0-5368 GCA_937920185.1 uncultured Cellvibrionales bacterium
CCCGAGCTGCGGTTGACTGACTCGGGATCGACCACCCCGGTAACCCCTTGCTGTATTTCTGCCCTCGCCGAATTGGTACTCACAGACTGGCTGAACGTCGGCACGTTGCTAACCGTTTTGACCCCCGTATGCTTGGCGTCAAACACCAGTTTACTGCCCGTGGAATCCAGTTGAACCGTGTAATCGAACGAATCGTAGCCCGCTGCCTGAGTTATTTCAGTCAACATTTGCGCTGCCGACGAATACGCCGCACCGCCATTGACATCGGTGACGGCTGTTACGCCTAGCGTGGGGTTGGTTACAGTGGCACCGGCGGTATTTTCACCGGATGGGGCCACAGAAACAGCTCCCGAGGCGTTGTAGTTAAACGTCAGGCCGTCTGATCCCGCATTCACTGATGCGCTAAACAGCAGGGCAACGCCGCCGCTATTGGCCGTGTCATTGATCTGATCTGCCAGCGCCTGCAGGCTGCCTGGCGTTGACGGTAACGTTACGGTAGTGGTGCCGTCGGTAAAGGTAGTGGTAGCATCCAGCGCAGATACGTCAGCAACCGCTACATTGTAACTCGCAGCTACACCGAGTACCCCAGCGATGGGGGCAGGTATATTTAACTGGGTAGTGCCATCGCTCAACGCAAGCGCATCGTTGGCGCCCGTCGGTGGCGTAAACGAGTACCTTGCCGGCATCGGGTTGACAAGATAAGTGGCCGCACCCCCCTCGAGATCGACCGAATCCCGCAGCACCGGAGTAAACACGTCATTGCCCGGACGATTGACCGACATACGGCGCTGATCGGAAACGTTAACCTCCATGATATTACTGTCGCCTTGGTAGGTCACGGCGCCCGAAGAATCTGCCTGATAGGGCGCGGTACGCATCTTCGACCCAGAGAAAACGTAGTTGCCGGTGCTGTCTTGAATATTGGTCAGACCCAATAATTCGCCACGCAGTGATTCTACTTCAACCGCCAGAATTTTTTTGTCTGCCGCAGACGTGCCGTCACTGCTGGCCTGCACCGCTAGCACGCGCACGCGTTGCATGACATTGTCAATCGAACGCAGCGCTGCATCTTCGGTGGCGAGGCGATCGTTCATCGTGTTGAGGGTCTTTTCATAGCTGTCCTGGCGACCCGCCGCAGTTTTAATGCGCTGAATCGTGCCGGCTTTTTCGGCATCATCGCTGGGGTTGATAATCTGCTTGCCAGTACTTAGCTTGGCCTGCATTTCAGTCACCTTGGTCTTTTGCTCGCTCATCTGATCGACGCCGCGGGCAAACATTTGTGCTGTAGAAATCTGCATATTAAGGCTCCCCTTATCTTAGCCCTAGTATTGAATCAAATAATTTTGAGGCCACCTGAATCACCTGAGCAGAGGCTTGATAGGCCTGTTGAAAGCGTATTAAATCGGCCGCCTCTTTGTCCAAGCTAACGCCCGATATAGCGTCTCGAGACTCCACCGCCTGATCGTAAACGACCTGCAGCGCCTCCTGCGAAATGCGACTCAGAGTGGCTTTGTTACCCACGGTGCTGACGACATCAATGTAGGCATCGCTGATGGTTTGATAACCGTCAACGACCGGTTTATTTTGCAAGTCGACCATTAACAGTATGTTGCCGTTGTTACCCACGCCATCGATGTTCTCTTCAATGGTGAAGGTATCACCCATGACCGGCTGAGAATCTAACGCCAACGTGAAATTCTGGTAGGTTATCTCTTCGCCTGGCTCGAATGCTCGCGTTGCAACCACCGTAGCACTGCGGGTGTCGGTGATGGTGTACTCAGAGTCCGACGTAAAGGCGACCATAAACGGTGCATCCTTCTGCCGCTCGTTACTGGCATCCATTTTTTGCTGCGTAAAGCCTGCCGAAATCGAGGCAACACCTTCGCCCGCCACAAATACAGCGAGATCCTCCGAGACCGTGCCATCGACGTAAAGCCCTGTTCGAAAGCCCAGCTCGGCAAGATCTGAAGGCACGCCATCGGCGCCAAAGGTAAACCGCACCTTGTCGTCACTGCCCATACTGAGCGTGCCGGTATAGACTTTGTTTAACTGGCCGAGGGCGTTAGTGGTCGACCCACTGACTGGATTGGCCAGCGCAATATTTTGACCCTCATACCCGGCTGTATTGGTCAGGGAGAGACCGCCATTGCTGTTCGCAGTTGCCACCACATGAGTGGTCGCGCTCTGGGCGTTGATTAGCGCCGCTAAACCCGCCGCCGAGGCATCTGTCTGGTAGTTGCCGGTAATGGTGGTGCCATTAATACTGACCTGCTGGGCAAAATCCAAATTCAATTTTGTGACATTGATCACAGTGCTGGCGGTCGCCGTAACACCAATGCTGGTGTAGGTCTTATTGGCTTGGCCCAGACCATTGCTATTGGACGTCTCATCTGGATTACCAAGGCTAATTGGCTGGCCCTCATAACCCGCAGCGTTGCTGAGCGTCACCCCACCGAGCGCGGTTGCAGCAGCCACCACATGAGTGGTCGTGGTTTGAGCATTGATCAGCGTCACTAGGTCGCTGGCCGATGCAGGCGCGGGGCTGCCGTGAGCGATAGTGGTGCCATTAATCGACACTAACTTGTTGTAGTCCAGCTCGTCTGCCTTGGCGGTCAGCGTAGTGGCTTGAGTGACCCCGGCGATGGTGGCGACAGAGCTGTTAATCCAGCTGGCCATTGCTGCCGCCGAACTCTCGGTATTCGCTGCCAGCGTCAGAGCGCCGAGCGAATGACCGTTTAACTTTAAAGCGCCATTGGTGATTAAGTCAATCGAGCTGGCGGCGGGATTTTCAGTCAGCGTCACGCGATCACTGTAGGCGTTTGCCGGGATTGCGGTGTTGACCATATCCAACCCGGTGCCCGCCGCATTGTTTTGGTAACTTATCTGGTTACTGCTCTCGGCCAAGTAGCCGTAGGTTAACCCCATGTTGAGGTAAGCGTTATCCCCCTCACCGTTCAGGTAACTGCTGCTGTATTGACTGCCATCGCGGAAACCACCGTCTAGCGACAGCATGCCTGCCTGGGTATCAGTGTCTATTGCGTGGCCTAAAACGTGCACACCTTCATGCGTCATGACTTGAAACTGAAGGCGGCTGTTCTGAGGTACATCCATCATCAGGGACACGTCTGACACACCGCGAGGTATGACAAAAGCCGGTTGTATATTGCTGCCAATCACATGGGCATCAGAGACCGCATTCGGATTGTTGATCAGTTGAGTAACGCTCTTACCAAATTGAAAGCCTTCAAACTCGAGGCTCTGATCAAAGCTGACGCTTCCCTTGGCATCCCCGACATTGTTATTTGCCGGAACCACCCGCATCAGCGCCGCGGCCGCAATCGACATGGGATCTTTTAGCGTCATCTGCATGCCCGCTGCTGGTCGCACCTTTGGGTCGATAAAAAAGCTGTCGCCGTCGCTGAGGTTGCCATCAAAAACTAGACTCAGTCCAGCGTGTTCGACTACCGATGCGCCAGGGGGCGAGAAACTAATCGTTCCAGTCGCCTTGTCCTGAATCTTCCACACCTTGTCTGCGCCCATGTACTGCATTTCAAAAGGCGCATATTTAAACGCGTCCGGGTCGACCACCTCGATAGCAACATCGACATCGCCGGCGATGGTCGGGGCAGACACCTCGAAGATAGCCTCGATCTTAAATAGATCTTCACCGCGCTGCCCATAGGCATCAAGCCCGCCTTGATGTATTTCATTGACTTCCTTAACCAACGTCTGAGCAAGCCGGTCAAAGCTGTCCATCGCCGGGGTCAGCGTCTGGCTCCGTAGGCTCATTAACCCACCCAAAGCGCCACTACTGACGGTACTTGTAACCTCGGGGTCACCATAAGGATTCGCGATCAGGTCGATACGACCGGGATCGCTCTCGGAAAACTCTATGCCCAACATTGTCGCGCCAGTAGGTTCGACCAAAGACGTGCCGCCGCTGCTGCCAAGGCGGACCGACACCTGTCCTGATACTTGCTCGATTACGTGCACGCGAGTCACCGCGGACATATCTCGCAAGATGGCATCGCGCTGGTCAAGCAAACCCGGGGGTTGCTTTTGCGCGGTGCTCTTGCGCGCTAACTGCTTATTTACCAGCGTCATCTGCTCGGTGAGCGTATTCATGGTGGCGACTTGCTTATTGAGATCGGCGCGAGTTTCTTTGTCAATCGCCGACAGACCTCCTGCCAACTCGCGGAAGCGCGACGCCAACACATCGGCGTCACGTAAAAATCCACCACGCGTGGTCACCGATGCGGGATCGGTGCTAAGCTCCGCCGCGCTGGCGAAGAACTGGTCCAATGCACTGGAGAGACCGGCGGTCTGCGAACCCATCAAATCGATGATTCGATTGGCGTATTTGACCTGCGGCTGCTGGGTCTCTAGGTCGCTGTTGCTGTTGCGTAAGCTACCCTCGGTAAACTGATCATAGGAGCGCACCACGCCTTCGAGACGAGCGCCTGTGCCAAGAAATATGTTGCCCTTCTCGACCGGCGCAGACTCAGACACGTTGGAAACTTGCCTTGAATACCCCTCGGTATTCAAGTTGGCGATGTTATTACTGACGGTCGTCAGTGAATGACGATACTGCTGAATCGCATTGGCGCCAATGGAAAACATATCACTCATAGCGCTGACCTAAAGGTTGTCATGCGAGCGACACATAAAAAAGTTATTGCCTGCATCACTTAATATCCTGAGCATTCGTCATGAAAGTACGCTTGGGCTGTTCGATTGGCATGGCACGCTGTTCAACAGGCGGATTTAACGGCATTGACGACGCCTTCTGGTAGCTGTCGATCGCCTTTAAGTTGCCACTCTGCTGTTGAATGGTATCGGTCAACCACTCGGCGAGACCAAATACGCCGCGCTGCGACATCTCCTGAGCCAATTCCTGATGGTACATTTCTTCGAAGGTATCCTGCGCCTGAGAGCCCATCAAATCGCTCTTTAACGGCTCGTTTGCTTCGCGTACCGACTTCAACATCATCTGGATAAACATCGCCTCAAACTTCTGGCCAACCTCACGCGCGGCCCCGCTGTCATCGTTTTTAACGCGCGCCTTGAGCTCTCCGAGCCCGGCGAAATCGTGGTAGCTTTGTGACGACAGTTTGAAATTGTCCATGTTAGATAATCACCAGTTCAGCGCGCAGACTACCGGAGGTTTTCATCGCCTCTAAAATGGCAATCACCGACGACGGAGAAGCGCCCACTTGGTTGATGGCGTTAACGATTTCGCGTAGGTCGACGCCGGGTTGGAACATCACCATTTTGTTGGTACCCTCCGACCACGTAATTTCCGCATTTTGAACGCCGGCGGTATTGCCGCCTCCGAGTGCTCCCGGTTGACTGACCTCATTGGTCGCCG
>CALGJN010000008.1:0-20399 GCA_937920185.1 uncultured Cellvibrionales bacterium
AGTGATCGGTAGACTGCGCGATGAACCTCGGTGTGCGTGCATTGGATTATTCCCTGAAATGTGGCAACGATTCAGCGCCGCTATGGGTTTAATTTGTGATCTCCGCTGCGCACTTTCTGAAACGCCCGCCATCCATTATGGCAAGAAAAACGCCGTTTGACTGCTGCCAGCTTGGGTTGCCAGCGACTGCCCGCAATACTAACCGATTGACCGTCGGATCATGGATCGCGCCGATTGATGACCCGCCATCAATCGACGATCACAACAGACCAGACAAGCGGACGTGCATGAATCGAAAAGGGCGCGTTTAATCCTCTTGGGCGCTGCTGTTGAGTCTGCGAGCAGCGCTCTGCTTTTTGATATTTATGCACAGACAAACTCATAGCCCAGCCATAGCCCAACCATAGCCCAACCATAGCCCAACCATAAACTTGCTTCTAGGCGATTGGCGAGGCGGATTTTTTAAGCGTACTGTGCATCACAGTGCTCTGAACTCTGAACTCTGAACTCTGAACTCTGAACTCGCCGCCAGTACAAGCGCTTGCACCCGCTCGAAAAACCCGTCTTACCCTCGCGAAAACTGCTTGTCCCCGGCCCGACATACCAAGGTTTCAGAGCTGGAAACGCTAAACTCCCGCTGCAACACGGTGTCGACAAAATGCCACTGGCAGGTTGCCGTCGCAGGCGTTAACACCAACTCTGACCACCCGCGATGAGCCGTATCTACGGCAACAAGCTCGTTACTCACGTCGCGGATTGCATTCGCTAACACCGCAGGCTCGGTGGCCAGATAGGTTTCCAAACCGGGGCTATTGACGCTCGGCGTACCAATCTCGACAGCCACCGCCTCGCCCCGCGCATCGGCCAGATTAAACGCCCAGGCATTATGGGTATCACCCGCCAGCACAATTGGATTACTGCCAAATTCGGTCAAACTGGCAAACACCCGATCGCGGCAGCTCGCATAGCCATCCCAGGCGTCGAGATTAAACGGCATGTGATCTTTCGCCAGTACTTGCATCATTTTGAGTATCGGTTGAAACTCGGATTTGACCGTGTCGAGCTTGAGTTGCCGATCGGTTAAAGCCGGAATAACTAGCTTACCCATAAGCACCTGTTGCCCTAATAGTTGCCATGTCGAGCCAGTTTTTTGGCTATCTCGCAACTCCGACGCAAGCCATTGCTCTTGATCGCGTCCAAGTATTGTTTTTTCAGGATCGACCAGCGCCTGTTGCCTAAAACTCGCCGTATCGGGCAAGTAATGCCAGTTATTGGGCAAGGTCTCAAGGGTTAAATCCTTGATACGATGGTATTCGGTGATCGGCACCGGCGCACCCGTTGCGAAATCGAAGGGCAGATTAATACGCCGCAACTGATCCGACGGTGTGTGAGTCAGGCTATGCTCATCGAGTGCCGTAGGCGACTCGGACGAAACGTCGTAGAGCTTGGCTATCATCGGCAGATCAACCGCGTAATCCAGCGGCCGATCGCGGCCATGCACACGGGTGTCGAGCATAAAAATATCGGCTAGATTACCAATTTTAAAACGCCGATAAATTGCCTCTTGATCACCCAGTGACGGTGTTCGAATCGGCATCCATTCATGATAGGCCTGGCGCGCACTGCGCGCACGAGCCGCGAAACTACCCTCGCTCTGCTGGTGATTTTCAGCGCCAGCTTTCCAGCAATCATTGGCAAACTCGTGATCATCCCAGACACAGATAAACGGATGCCGCGCGTGCACCGCCTGCAGGTCTTCGTCGGTGCGATACAGGCCATAGCGCATACGGTAGTCCTCAAGGGCAACAATCTCCTGCCGCGGCTCTACCTGGCGCATCAGTTCATCGGTGGCGATCGAATTAGCATACACACCCTCGCCATATTCATAGATATAATCGCCGAGATGCAGCACCACATCTAAATCGCTCTCGGCCATGTGCCTATAGACGTTGAAATACCCTTGCGGATAGTTCGAGCACGAGCACACACCGACCCGGAACTCGGCGACGTCACCCACCGGCAAGGTTCGCGTGGTGCCCACTTGACTGCTGATATCGCCGCTAAAAAAGCGATAAAAATAAACGCTGTCGGCAGATAATCCGGTGACGTCAACTTTGATGGTATAGTCGCGCGCCGCACTCGTCGCCACCGACCCAGCGCGCACCTGCTGCTTAAAGTCTGGGTCTTTAGCAACCTCCCAACGGCAGCTCACATCGCCGTGTTTGCCGTCACCTGGGATCGCGCGCGACCACAAGATAACCCGGTCGGATAACGGATCGCCGCTGGCGACACCATGGGTAAAATACAACGGAGCGTCGGCGTAGACTTCAAATCCACGCAACGCCAAAACGCCCAAACTGGCGCCCAAGCCCTGAATAAGTTGCCGGCGTGTCAACCGAGATCTTGTCATATCAGCATTTCCATTGGGTTAAATTGACATCTCCGGTAACCGGCCGAGGTCCTGCCAAAAAACCACGCGCGATCCATTTAGCCGCTAAAACCGGATCGGCAATCGCAGTTGTCGTGACCCTTGCTAGTCGAGCTGTCGCGATGGGTTTGATGATCATTTTTGAGCGGCAACTTCGATTCAAGCCACAAAGACACGCCGGTCGAAGAGCGATGCGAGCGGAATCTGCACAGCGCTGCCCAAATGAGCGCAATATGGCCGGTATTAACGCCATATAGGGTGAAAAACTACGACCAAATAGTTTCAGACGTTGGGATCTTGGGTTTAATCGCCCGATGACCATCATTGCGGAACAAACGACGGATCGGCAATGCCCGTCACATCGGTCTGAAAAACTAACAGATTACCCGCCTCGGGCTGCGCAGCGCAGGCTTCAGAACTCATCCCCTGACGCGCACTGGTGACAAAAAGCACGTCCAAATTCGGCCCGCCAAAAGCGACGCAACTGGGTTGACTCATCGGCAACAATAAAATGTAATCAACCTCTCCATCTGGCGTGTAACGAACAATGCGACTCGCGCCCCACTGGGCACTCCAGACATAGCCTTGCGAATCGACCGTGGCGCCATCGGGAAAACAGCCATCTTCGGTTGTCACCCAGAGCTTGCGGTTGTCTAGGGTGGCGTTCTGCGGATCGAAATCGTAACGATAAATACATCGAGTCGGCGAGTCCGTGTGGTACATAGTTGTCGAGTCGGGGCTCCAGCAAAGACCATTGGATATCGTCAACCCCGACAGCTTGCGGCTCATCGTCAACCGCTGATCGAGGCAGTAGAGCGCGCCGCCGCCCGGTTCGCCACTCTCGACCATGCTGCCGGCCCAGAAACGGCCCTGCCGATCGGCACGGCCATCGTTTAAACGAAGACCACTGCCGGGCTCTGTCACCCGTTGCAGCCACCGTAACTTTGCGCTGACTGGATTAAAATAGGCAAAGCCACTGGCAAAAGCGCAGATAAGATCGTCGCTACTGGCCACCAGAGCAAACGAGCCAAGGCGCTCGGGTGTCGCCCAATGCGCCAGCCGCCGATCGCACCAATCATAACGATAGAGCGTCATACCATCGATATCGGTCCACCATGCGGCACCGGTATCGGAATCCCAAATGACCCCCTCGCCCAATTGATTTTTGACCTCGAGGGTGTCGATTAATGTCGCTGTAAGCATGCTCTCAGCTCTATTTGTTACGCAATCGCAGTGCGCGAGTAAAGGTCAGCGCGGCGCGATGCACACGCTCGACGTCGCCACCCGTGGGGTAGATGTCGGAGCCTATGCCGAGCCCGTCGACACCGGCACCTAACCAGTCGTCTACCGAATTGGCATCGATCCCGCCCACCGCGACAATCTTGCAATCGGGCGGAAGTACCGCGCGCGCACTAGCCACGTGTTGCGGACCATAGGTGATCGCTGGAAACAACTTTAAGTAGCGCGCACCGGCGCGATAGCCGACCAGCGCTTCGCTGACCGTTCCCCACCCCGGCATCGGCGTGATGCCCATCGCAAGACTGCACTCTATGACCGCCACATCGGTGTTCGGACTGACCGCAATTTCACCACCCGCCGCCGCAACACCAAGCACGTCATCCACGGTCAATACGGTGCCAGCGCCAATCACGCACCGATCCCCCAGAGCGAGGCTTAAGTTCTTAATACTCGCCAGCGGCTCCGGGGAGTTGAGTGGCACCTCAATAATGCAGATACCCGCGGTATACAGCGCCTCACCAATCGCCACCGCTTCCTCGGGACGCACGCCCCGTAAAATCGCCACCAGCGGCATGTGCCTAAAGCATTTTTCAAACTTGTCTGTCATGACAATCCGTCCGCGTAGAGCGATTGATAAACCATCCGATAACCCGACATCGCGATCTGCGTCGCATCAAAGAGTTGTGCGACGACACCGAGCGCAGCCAGTGCGCGTTGGTAGCGATCACTGAGCGGCGCATCGCCGATAACATCGACCGCCGAAATCCGCCCAGCGTACTTCTCCATGGCGCCGAGCGAGCCGATAATGTCTGAGCCGATCAGTAATCCAGATAGATAACAAGAGGCATCAAGCGCCGACAATTGCCCCTCTACCTGGCCACTGCGAACGCTAAATAAAGCCTGTAAGAGTTGTCCGGGGCCGAGTTTTTTGGCGACCTCAACGCCCTGCAAAAAAACCTCGCTTGAGAATGCCGAACCCGCGGCGCTGGTTATCAGAACGCTATGCTCTTGCAGTAAAGAATAGACCTCACCGGTAACAGAGGTAATAAACGTCTCAATGCTATCGCCTTTTATCAGCGCCCATTTATTGTGGGTTCCGGGCAGGGCAACCACCCGCGTGACATCTGAAGTCCCAACGGCGGCCATCCATCCCAACAGTTGCAACTCTTCGCCGCGCATCAGATCAATGCTACCGAAAGGGTTTTGCGTGCGCAGTCCATGAATTAACGAAAACTCAAAGTCGCGGCTACGGAACGCTGTCCGGCCTGCAATAATTTGCTCTGGGCGAACCGGACAATCGATATAGGGGCTGCGTCTCCAACCGATATTAGAGCCTACCATGCCCGACAAAATCACCGGCATAACGCCGTATTCTTCGACCCAGGCAGCTACCAGATCGAAAAATATCGGTTCAAAATCATCGCCAATTTGGCCCACGCCCGGCCCCATTTCGGTGGCTAGCAGTTGTATCGGTTCCACCCCCTGAACGCGGCAGAGATAAAGGCGCAAGTGGGTCGTTCCCCAATCACCAGCGATAAAGAGCGAATCAGGCGTCAAACTAGGTTCTTCCAGCATCGATAACAAAATCCTGACCGGTAATCATGCGACTATCGTCGGCGGCCAAAAACAAACTTAGATTTGCCACATCCGCAGGCAGTAAACGCTGTTTTAGGGCAACGTGGCGCATCCAATCGGCTTCGGCCTCGGGGGTCAACCAAGTGTGTAACTGGCGTTCCGTCGCCACCCAACCGGGCAACACCGCATTCACTCTGATACCCGATCCGCCATAGTCCGCAGCCAGCGCCTTGGTAAGCCCGATGATACCTGCCTTCGCGGCGACATAACCGGGCATATTGGCCGGTCCAAGCAACGCATTAATCGAGCTAAAATTGACGATTGAGCCGCCGCCATCATGCATCATAATCGCCGCCGCCGCTTGGCAAGCAAAAAACGCAGCGTCCAAATTGACCGCCATACAGTCCCGCCAATCTTGAGCTGTTACCTCGCTCGGGTCATGGCGATGATCGTTGGCTGCATTGTTGATCAGGATCCGCAGCGATCCTAGATCGACGGCCGCACGCTGGATGGATTCCTGCAATGCCGACACGTCGGTAACATCGACCGCCTGATAGCATGGACGAAAATCTGCCCGCGCATCGATGCGCTCGCAGAGCGCCTCGGCAGATGTCGAATCTAAATCAACAAAGGCAACTCTAGCGCCCTGTAACGCAAATGCCTCGACCATCGCAGCACCGATACCGGTGGCGCCGCCGGTGATAAATACCCCCAGTCCAGCGAGGCTTGGGTAGTTTGCATAGTTATCCATTAAACGCCCTTTGATGATCGCATGGCGGTCTATTCATTTAGATGAAGACCCACATTATGTTCTGTTTAACGGTTTATTTTTGTTTTAATATGCCGCGATGGTCGCCCTGCGTAGATCGCTGGCAGATTTTACTTAAAAACCAAATATTCTAATAGAGCAGCGTAAATCTTACGCACAAAGGAGTAAAGCGTGATCGGTAACTGGTTAGCTATCGGCCTATCCATGGCCGCCATCTGTGTGAGTCATATCGCCAGCGGTGCCGAACAACTGTATACCCAACAGCCACCGGTAACACCAGAACTCGCCCTCCCCGGTGAGCATGATGTTGGCGTCACCACCATCGCCGCAATAGACCCCAAGCGTTTAAACACGGAAAATTTTATCACTCACCGGGAACGTCGCTTGGTTCTCGAGGTTTGGTATCCCGCGGCTCTATCCCATGAGCCGGGAAAAACTGTCGCGCCCGCCACCTACAAAAATGTCACCCGTCTACAAAAACCTTTCGAACTGCAAGGTGACGCCCACCGCGATGCAGCGCCGGTGGCGCGCGGGCGCTTTCCCCTCATCGTTTTGTCGCACGGTTTTACCGGCTACCGCACGCAGATGTTTTATCTTGGCGAACACCTCGCCAGCCACGGCTATATCGTCGTCGGCATCGACCACACTGGATCGACCAATGCCGACATACAAAGCGAGGCGGCGCGCGCGCCTGGATTGGTTAACACGCTGTATAATCGGGCGCGCGATCAACAATTCGTACTCGATTATTTCGCCGACCAACGGTCTCCTGTTGCACAGATCGTCGACACCAGCAGAGCGGCCATACTGGGGCACTCCATGGGCGGTTACGGCGCGATCAACACCGTTGGCGGCTGCTATGCGTTCACCTCCGACTTTCTCCAGTCATATGGCGTACCCGCCCCAATCGCAATGCTCATGCCCTGGGCATTGAACTCTTGCTACGGTGGCCGCGATACCCTCGACCCACGATGGAAAGCAGTGCAATTATTCGCTCCTTGGGGTGGCGAACAAAATATTCACGACGCCGAGGCGATGGCAAAGATCAGCGTGCCGACGTTTTACCTCGGCGGCGATCAAGACAATACCTCGGGCTTTGGGCAGGGCATTGAAAAACTCCACCGGCGTACCGGTTCAAAGCACAACTATTTGTTGGTTTTTGCCAATGCCCGCCATAATATCGGCCCCCACCCGGCACCTCAGGTATCCTTTAAAAGCGATTTTGAACTCGGCCATTATTTCGATCCAAGCTGGGACATCGAGGTGATTAACCGCATTATCGAGCACATGAGCCTGGCCTTTTTGGATTGCCACGTCAAAGATGACCCGACACGCTGCGCCTATCTACCCCGCCAACAAAATGCGCAGCAGTATCGAGGGAAGGACCAACCCATCGGCCAACCCTGGAAGGGTTTTAAGCATCTTTGGGGTAGCGGACTGCGCTTTTATCGCAGCCCGCAGAAAACCCTAGAGAAGGATCAATAGAAAGGTAGTTATCGCTATGTTCGGAGTTTGCTATTACCCAGAACACTGGCCACAGTCGCAGTGGCAAGACGACGCCAACGCAATGGCAGAGCTTGGTTTGAGCTATGTACGTATCGGCGAATTTGCCTGGTCTAGGCTCGAACCCAAGCCGGGCGAATATGATTTTGGGTGGTTCGATAAGGCGCTAGCAACCTTGGCCAGCGCCGGTTTAAAAATTGTTATAGGCACCCCCACTGCGACCCCACCGAAATGGTTGGTCGATCAATACCCTGATATCTTACCGGTCGATCCGAACACCGGCGCTAAGCGCGGCTTTGGCTCTCGCCGCCACTATGACTTTTCTAGCACTGACTATCGACGCGAGTCGCTGCGGATCACCGAGGCTCTAACCAGACGTTATGGCCACCGCGACGACGTGGTCGGTTGGCAAACAGACAACGAACTATGCTGCCACGACACCGCGTTGAGTGGTTCCAGTGCCGCCCATCACGCCTTTCAAGCTTGGTGTCGAGACCACTATGCCAACATCGAGGCGCTGAACAATCGCTGGGGTACTGTTTTCTGGTCGATGGAATATCGCGATTTCGACGAAATAGATCTACCGCTGGGTGCGGTCACCGAAACCAATCCAGCCCACCGCCTCGCTTATCGGCGCTTCTCATCGGACCGGGTTGTCGACTACCACAATGCCATGATCGCGATGATTCGCCAGCATGCGCCCGGCAAGTTTATCACCCACAATTTTATACCCATGAATGAAACCGCGGTCGACAACTTTGCGCTGGCGGCGCGATTGGACTTCGCCAGCTACGACAACTACCCACTCGGGCGCACCGACCTACTGCTCGGCGGCGCACCGAGTGAACAACTGCGCCGCTACATGCGCACTGGCCACCCCGACTTCGCCAGTTACTATCACGACCAGACCCGAGGGTTGTCCAAGCAAGGATTTTGGGTAATGGAACAACAGCCCGGCCCAGTCAACTGGGCGAATAACAATCCCCGCCCAGCGCCAGGTATGATTCGACTCTGGACGCTGGAGGCGTTTGCCCATGGCGCCGACTGCCTGTGTTATTTTCGCTGGCGTCAGGCGCCATTTGGCCAAGAACAAATGCATGCTGGACTGCTGCGCCCCGACAACTCTAAAACCGAAGCCTGGACCGAGGCCGCGCAAGCCATCGGTGAGATCGCCCAACTTAATCTCAACAAGCAACCCGTGCGAACCGCCTCGGTGGCCATTATCACCGGAGCCGAAGGACTCTGGGTGAGCGATATAGAACGTCAGGGAGAGGCCTACGACTGCAACGCGGTGCAATTTTCATACTACAGCGCGCTGCGCGAGCTTGGCGTCGATGTCGATTTTATCTCGGTGAATTCCGACTTTTCAGCCTACGCGTTAATTATTGCGCCCAGTCTGCCAATGCTCGACCGCGCATTTGTCGACAAGTGCCAAGCCTGTCGCGCGCAATTTATCTTTGGCCCGCGCAGCGGCGCCAAAACGTCGGAGTTTGGCTACCCAAAAAATCTACCACCCGGCTTATTACAGGCGCTCGTCCCGGTGCGGGTGCTATCAGTGGAGACTTTACGCGCCGATTGCGGCGAGCCATTGCAGTGGAACAATTCAAATTACACCAGCACTATATGGCGGGAACAACTGGATATCGGCACAACAGATATCGTTGCAACCTATCATGATGGTCAAGCCGCTATTGTCCGCAGTGATCGGTTTACCTACATAGGGACTTTGACTAACCAAGCATTTTTACGCGATTTTTTTGACCAGCAATGCCAAAAAAATGATATCCAGACCTACAAATTAGACGGCGACGTTCGCGTTTCGCGGCGAGGAAATTTGCTGTTCGCGTTTAATTATTCAGCCCACCCATGCGTCCTACCCCTCGATCCACAAGCGTCGTTTATACTCGGCGGCGCAGCATTGGCGCCCTACGGCGTGAGTGTCTGGGAGACTGCAGACGCTTAGTGCATGCTGGTAAAATAACAATAACAATAACTAGGAGTTTTTCTTGAGCGAACAAACCATCCAACAAGCGGTGTTCTGCATTGTCCTCGGCACCATCGCGCTGATTACCTACCTAAAGTGCGCCGGAAAAAATCACCGCTCCAGCGATTCCAATAAAGAGTACTTCCTCGCCGGCGGCGGCCTAAGCTGGGTGTTTGTCGCCGGTTCGATCACCCTAACCAATCTCAGCACCGATCAGCTAGTGGGTATGAATGGCAACCAAATGCTGCTCCTCGCGCTATGGGAACTGGCTGGGTTTGTCGGCCTGTTAGTACTCGCCAAGGTCTTCTTACCGGTGTATTACAAAAACTCTTGCACCACCACCACCGAGTTGTTGGAAAAGCGCTACGACAGTAAACACATCCGCGCGCTGGTCTCGACCCTGTTCTTGTTCATCAACGTGTTTGTATTCCAGCCCGCAGTTATTTATACCGGCGCCCTGTTTATGCTATCCATGACCGGCATCGACGCCGATTTGGTCACCGTTGCCGGTGCCTTTGCCGTGTTGGGCGCCGCCTATGCGGTCCTCGGCGGTCTCAGAGCGGTCGCCGTGTCGGATACCTACGGCGGCATTTTGGTGCTCTCGATGAGCCTGTTGATCGTTTTCTTGTCGCTGATGGCGATCGATTTTGACTTCAGTGGTATTCCACCCGAACGCTTGACACTGATCGGCGATAGCGCGTCGCCAGTACCCTGGCATACATTGTTGACCGGCATGCTGTTGATTCAAGTGTTTTACTGGAGCACCAACCAGACGATCACCCAGCGCGCGATGGCGGCTCCCACGGTTCGTGAAGCACAAAAAGGCGTTTACGCCGCGGCGTTTATTCGCGTCGTTTTAGTGCCCAGCATGGTGGTCATTCCAGGTATCGTGGCGTTTAAATTATACGGTGATATCGGCGATCGAGCCTACGGACGCATCGTCGGTGATCTATTACCGAGTTGGCTGTCGGGTGTGTTTGCCGCCGCGATCGCCGCCGCCGTGCTAAGTTCTTTCAATAGCATGGTCAATTCGTCGGCCGCCATGTACGTCTGCGACCTCCATCAGCGCTACATCGATGAAACACCTAATGTCCGCCTGCTCAGTGGTATGGCCACGGTTGTCTTTGTCATCATTGCGGTGGCTATGGTGCCGGTCTATGCTCAATCCGAGAGCATTATTAATTTATTGCAAGAGCTCTGGGGCCTCATCAGTATGCCGATCCTCGCGTGCTTTGCGGTGGGCCTATTATTTCGCAACGTCGATTACCGCGCTGCCATAGTCGCGTTGATATTGGGTGTGTTGGTGTATGCCGGCTTTGTATGGGTTTGGATGCCATTGCACTACATTCACATGATGTTTATTACCTTTGTTATTTGCGTCGCTGCCGCGTTGTCGATCAATCGCCTGGTATTCGGCAAGCGCGCCGAATTCATCGGCCTCTCCAGCGAAGCGGCCCCGACAACCAGCGAGCACAGCGCTTAGACTGCGCTTATATAAAAAATCAACAGACTTTGCGGGTGCATAATGGGCAATTGCAATCCGGCGTTTTCCAGCGCATCGCCGGTGATAATAGCGCTGTCGATGACGTCTAATATCGACCGCGAGTAACCCCAAGGTTGCAGCGGCCAAATGCATTCGATGCGGTACCGAGCGTCAGCGTCAAGACCGCGCATACGCAACCGACCCGGCGCGCTAGTGCGCGGACTATCGAGCAGCGCGTAGGAAAATAATGCGGTTTTTCGGTCCCGTGCAATCACCCCAAAAGCGTTCTCGTGATGCGCCGAGTCGAGACGCACCAAATCACCCTGGTGGATCAACTCGCGGTGCTGTTTATGCAATGCCACAGCGGCGGTTAATTCAGTTTTTTCAGCGACATCCATGGTCAAAAGATTCGCCTCTATCCCCATGTGGCCGAACAGCGCTACCCCGGCGCGCATCGCCATACTGAGGTTGCGACCGGTGGCATGGCAGTCCCGAGGACCGACGTGAGCGCCCATTAATCGCGCCGGGAAAAACACCGAAAAACCATTTTGAATCCGTAGTCGGTCGAGCGCATCGTTGCTATCCGAGACCCATATTCTATCGCTGTAGGCTAAAATGCCAAAGTCCGCGCGACCGCCACCCGACGCGCAGCTTTCAATTTCTACCCTCGGATGTGCGCTTCGAATCCGCGCCATCAGTTGGTACAGCGCGAGCGTCTGGCGATGGCCGGCAGCGCGACCAAGGTAGTCTCCTGGCTGGCTGATGGTGCGATTCATATCCCACTTAAGATAGGTGATTGGATACTCGGCCAGCAGCGTATCGACCCGCTGAAACAAATAATCCTGTACCTCCGGACGGCTCAGGTCCAACACCAATTGGTTTCGAGCCAGTAATACGGGGGCGGGGTTCGCGTGCAATACCCAGTCTGGATGAGCGCGATACAGATCGCTGTCGGGATTGACCATTTCCGGCTCCAGCCAGAGACCGAATTCCATGCCTTTGGCCAACAAATGCTCGGCCAAAGGAGCTAAACCCTCGGCAAAGAGGGTCTTATCGACCCACCAGTCGCCCAGTCCGGCGCGCTCCGAGCGACGGTTTTTAAACCAGCCATCATCGAGAACAAAGCGCTCGACGCCAATCTGCGCCGCGGCATCGACCAGCCTGTGAAGTTTTTCTTCGGAAAGGTCGAAATACGTCGCCTCCCACGTATTAAAATGAACCGGTCGCGCCCTGTCAACGATCCGCTCATCGGTCAGATGGGCCGCAACATAGCCATGAAAACACTGCGACAGTGCCGATAGGCCATTTTCAGTGCTAGCGGCATATAACACCGGAGAACAGTAAGATTGATTGGTGCCGAGACACAGTTCGCCGGGGAACAATAGCTCGCCCATTTGGGCATAGGCGCGACCGACAAACTGCTGTTCCACTCGGACGCGGTGATTGCCGCTCCAACCCAAGTGCAAACCATAGGCGGGGCCGGATGCTTCGCTGGTATCACATGGGTGAACAATGACCCCCGGAAACGCGTCGTGAGATGTTCGCCCAGAACGATTTTCTCGCAAGTAGCTACCCATAAAGAGATCCACCGGTTGGCGCTGAAACTCCATCGCCCAGCGACCGGCGAAACCGAGTATTTTATCGTAGTGCGCCGGCAATGGTATCGTCGGAGCGTTGCACTGCTCAACCCACAGCCGACTATCGCCGGTATTGGTCAGTTCGGTGGTCGCGGCCAAAACATCACTCTGGTAGTCCAAAACCAGTTTGTGGGCGACTTTGATAGCGGTCGCCGCGCACCGTGAGATAACCACTAACTCACTGCTGCCAGTCTGCTGCGCCGATTCAATCTGAGTGCGGGTCGCCCATTGTCGCCCATCGCGATGCACCTGAATACCGGCGTTACCTTGAAACCCCGCCCCCAACTCGGGAGACAGAGCGATCGGAGCCTCTTTAGGCATACAGGCCTGAGCCTCCTGACGAGTCGCCAACAGCGCCAACATAGCTGCGTCCGTAGCAGTCGCTAGGCGCGCCCCCCAATAGAGTATTTCTGGCACCTGGGCGCGGCAATCGACAACCAAGCTGCAAAGACGACTGTGCAGGGTATAAAATGGCTGTAGCACTTGTGGCATAGACTCATCTTCTTTTTAACAATGATGTTAAACGCACAATAATGCCGTAATTAGCCCTCTGTCGAGCAGAAAATTCACCTTTGGAGTGACAAACCGTTTTAGTTTAAACTCGTCGCTCCCAATAAAAAGCACCCAACCCCTTTGCGGGTTAAATCAGAGACATCGCCAGCAATGAAAATCACCACTCTGCGCCTCTACCCAGTTGCACCCCGCTGGTTGTTTTTAGCCATAGACACCGATCAAGGAATTGTCGGATGGGGCGAACCGATCGTAGAGGGTCGGGCAAAAACCGTCGCTGCTGCTGTCGACGAACTTGCACCCTATTTGATCGGCAAAGACCCGCGTAAAATCAATGATATCTGGCAGACGCTCTACCGAGGCGGCTTTTATCGGGGTGGCCCAGTTTTGATGTCGGCGATTGCTGGCATCGATCAGGCGCTGTGGGATATTACCGGAAAAGACCTTGGCGTTCCGGTCTATGCTCTGTTGGGTGGCACGGTGCGCGATCGCATGAAGACCTATTCTTGGGTGGGAGGCGACGACCCTCAGGATGAAAGCCGGCAAATAGAACAACTTCGGGCCCAAGGTTGGGACACGTTTAAACTAAATGGTTGTGGCAAACTAAAAATGATCGACAGTTACCGCGCCGTCGAACAGGTAATCGCGCGAGTCGCCACCATTCGCGACACGTTTGGCCACACCATCGATTTTGGTTTAGATTTCCATGGCCGCGTATCGGTACCGATGGCCAAAGTGTTGTTGAAAGAGCTCGAACCGTTCCATCCGCTGTTTGTCGAAGAGCCGGTTCTCGCCGAACAGGCCGAACACTACGCCACCCTAGCACGACAAACCAGCATAGTACTGGCGGCTGGAGAGCGAATGTATAGCCGCTTTGACTTCAAATCTGTGTTTGAGGCCGGTGGACTGGGTATTGTGCAACCAGATGTGTCCCATGCCGGAGGCATTACCGAGTGTCTTAAAATAGCCTCGATGGCCGAGGCCTACGACGTAGCCCTTGCGCCCCACTGTCCGCTCGGGCCGATCGCGCTGGCCGCCTGTTTGGCGGTCGACTTTGTTTCCCACAACGCAGTATTACAAGAGCAATCGATGGGTATTCACTACAACCGTGGTGCCGAACTCCTCGACTATGTGATCAATAAGGACGATTTTGCTATCGCAGACGGCCACATCAAACCGCTACCAAAACCGGGGCTTGGCGTTGAGATCGACGAGCAGGCAGTGATCGAAGCGGCAAAAACTGGCTGCAATTGGAAAAATCCAGTGTGGCGCCACGACGACGGCACCATCGCCGAGTGGTAGAGCGCGCAAGTCAGCTTGCCACTCGAATCACGCGAGCCAACGCTCACCGCGCTGGCAACAAGCCAATGTTCGCTCGCAACTGGGCTGTAGCGTGATGCAAGGCGCAGATCTTAATTAACCGCCGCAGCGTCGCGCTAAACCCCTCGGCTCAGCCAATAGTTGCTCGGATAAGGCTCGCCATGGCGCTCAACATCTCGTCAGCTACTGGTCGTCTAGTACCTGTTCAAAAAACTGAACAATTTCCTCTGGCCCCGAAATATCGCTGGCGTTGGGGCCAATAATTCGCGGGAAGTGATAAATTTTTGATGGGATCACGTGGCCCGATCCCCGCAGTGTGTATAGCCTTACCTGAACACCGGTGCCGGTGTCCCAGTGTTTCGCAACGACCGAGGTATTGGACTTGCCATCGGTCTCTGGATACGCGACCACCCGATCGGGAGACGCAACATTTAAACCGGCTAATTGAACCCAGTAGCCGGCCGTTTCGTCGGACCCAAGCACCAGGCCCCGACTCGCGTTAGATCCCAGCTTTACGGTGCCACCAAAATAGGGATTGATGGTGTCTTCGGTGCCGTTAAAGATGGCCACGGATATTGGCTGCGCAGATTTTTCACAGTCAAAATTATCATCTACCGGAAGATTGGCGCTGAGCGCGGCGATTGCCCGTATCATTTGCGGCGCCTCGAGCGCCAGCTTGTAGGCCATGTGGCCGCCATTGGAGTGCCCGGTCACAAACACCTTGCTGGGATCGATTCGATGGCGGCTAACAAACCACTCGATCAACGATTTTATGTGGGTGACGTCATCGATATCCTGAGTATTGGCCGAGTAATCGGCCGAGGCGCGACAGTCATTCCAGTGGTTTTCAAAGCCGTTAGCGTAGACCGGTATATACTGGTGGGACTCGGCAAAAACGTCGAACTCGTAGCCGGTCATTTGGCGGATCGCCTCGGCGCTGCTTTTTGAACCGTGCAGCACAAAAATCAGCGCGCCGCCGTCTTCCAAGTTGGCGGGTAAGTAGTAAGAAAACGTCCGGTCGATGCCGTCGCTAACCACCAGATTGTCAGGTAGATAGCGTCCCGCCAGTTGCGGTTCTGAGGCTTTTGGCGTGTAGATATAGTACCAGTGCAAAGCCCCCCATATCGTCAGTAGCACCGCTACCAGTAGCGCCACAGCGCGAATAATCTTCAAATGATCACATCCTTTATGGGTTTATGCTGATGGCAATCATGCAAGCGGTTGCCAAAGGTAATTCCTTAGTCTAATGCATTGAGTACTATCGATGAAGCCCGGACAACGCTAATCTGAGACCAACGATGCGACGTTTTTGACTAAATTCTCGAACTGAAGCAAGCATTCAAGCTGTTGAGTGATCGCACGATAGTTTTCAAGCCGTTTAATATTGGTTTTAAATAAACCATGATAAGCAATATTAAACCGTTTAAGCGCCCCGCACAGGCGAATATCACACGCAGTTTAGTCCTACGTTAGGTTAAGTTATTTACTTAAATTACAGCGAGAGACAAGGCTAGAGGAACAAACGACAAGACGTTAAAAACATATCGGACGAGTACCGTCACCGGCTGTGCACGGCTACTCTCGGCATACCCTTGCACTGCTTAATGACTGAATAAAAGGGCAACGTCCCGTTGCATTATTTCCTTTGTATGCCGTTTCGCTTTGCAATAATAACACCCTAATTAACCCATTATTAAAGTACGCTAATAATTTTATGGCATTTACCCATGGCATCAATAAGTAAAGGTCGCGCCTACCGCTTGA
The DNA here is from genome assembly GCA_937920185.1 of uncultured Cellvibrionales bacterium. Taxonomy (GTDB): domain Bacteria; phylum Pseudomonadota; class Gammaproteobacteria; order Pseudomonadales; family Porticoccaceae; genus TMED48. The sequence continues at coordinate 16,213 of CALGJN010000008.1, forward strand.
TATCAAAATGCTTGAGTACTGGTTCTTTGATTGCCCAAATACCAGCAAACCCAGCTTCGACAACAAACGCATCGCCGGGGCCTACGTGCATTGGATCCTCGCCATCCGGTGTAATGGTGATTCTGCCTTCGATAAGATGGACAAATTCATACTCTGCATAGGTGGCATGGTAGGTGCCAGGCGTGGCAGTCCAGATGCCAGATACCATACTTCCGTCGTTTGAGGTGTAGAGTATCCATGTTTTCATGGTTGGCTGGCCGTCGATGATTTTCCAGCCCTATAGCGTTTCAGTCATTACCTCAACAGCCTGTTGATTGTCGAGTTTAAACAAGTGCTTCATTGCTGCTATCCACTTATAACTGGTGGTTTGGGTGCAATTTATTAGCCATCTAAAATGGCATCCCTGGTATCTTTATCGGTATTGCCAGGATCTTTCTGCATCTTTCCACCTCTGTCTAAAAAAGGCAAAGAAAAGGAAATAAAGCGGATACTTGCCTTTCTTATGCTTTGTTTGTGGATCGGCATTGCCTGTGGTCGAAAAGTTATCGGCGAAATATCTGGCTCCATTAATGCAAACAGCCTATGCGCCAAGGTTTTCGGGTTCATTGCGAACTTTACACATAAAGTCGACTAATCGATTTTTACAACACCCGGCAAATATTGCTCTACTGTATTCCATTGCCGGACTTCTCGATCAGGTAAATACACCCGATAGTTCAATCTAAAAATTCCTTTTTTAGGACTTGGCAGCCAGTTAGAGCGATTGCCTTCTGGGGGCATTGCTTGAATGTAAATGTCCAGAGAACCATCTTGGTTATATTTCAAACCCTCGGTACTTTTTCTTATCGAATAACGGTCTATATCATTACTGACTAATTGATAATCGTCGCCGTACATAGTGATAGACCAAAATCCAAATTCAGATGTGCTTGGCAATTGGCCTTTGTCAAAGTGCAGTCTATAGCTATTTTCACCCATTAACGGCTGGTTACTAATATCTGAATAGGTGTGAAAGTACACCGCTTCTGCAGGCGAGTGCACAAACAACCCCTGCACGGCTCCCTCAGCTCGCGCTAAATAATCACTGCCATAATCACCACCAACAAAATCAACATTCCATTTATTGTTGCTTTGCGATCCCCTAAATTTGACTTTCCACTTAATGATATCGATACCGGCTTTGATCGACCTAGCCAAGCCTTTTTGTATCGCTGAATCTAAACTTTCAGGATCAAAACCATGTGTATCCGACAGCCCAATATGCTTAAAGGTATTTAACAATGCTCTATCTTCTCCTACTGGCGGGTTCTCTTTTAATAATTCAGCCGCATAACTAAAGTAGGCCAAACTACCTTCTTTCATAGTGGTATCGGCGAGCTTAGGTAAATCGTAACTGCGTTGATCTTTGACCAGACCCCACTGCGATAAAGGGACTGCGTCAAACTGTTGTTGATAGGTTTTGATTCGCTCAACATCTTCGTTAGTTTCTGTGTAAGTCGCAATTCTCAACGCGACTAAGGCTGAGTTATTTGGCATCGGCAAAGCGTTTACCCCGGCAGGTAATTCACCGCGCCAATCAGGCCCCACCAAAGCAAAGTTTCCACCATCTGAGCCAGTCACTCGTGTACCTATGTAATGTTGATTAACAAGATAAGCGTCAGCCACTTGTAATGAGAAATATCTGTCTTTAATGGGTGGTACCACGATGATCACCGGCTCCTCAGCCAAAAATACCGATAAGCCTGAATACACCGTGTCTCTATTGGGCGTATAGGGCATAGTATCATTTGAAGTGGCGAGTTTAGATGAATGACCCCATTGCCCGACTGGCGCACAGGGGCACTTATCTTGCATGCGGGCTATTTTTTTTAAATCCATGCGCAAATCGCGTTGAACATCGTGCATGACTGCCGGAATGGTGAACATAAACGCTTGAATACCTACGCTATAGGCCCATTCTTCTTTTGCTTTGTTGTCGGCTTGTTGCAACGCTTGGACAGAAAAATTGTTATTAACTTTAAATTCTTGAATGATTTGATTGGCGTTTGTTAGCGATGGCAACACCAAAAAAGCGCATAGAGTCAGCATTCTCAAGGCGGTTGATAACCTCGACTGGAAAGCATCTTTAGATCGAGATAGCATTTTTCCGAGCGTTAACAATAACGATTTCATCGCTGTCACCTGACCTGTTATTTTGTGATTTAAGTGTTTTTATTTTATCGGTAAAAATCTTTCTGTTGGGATCAATTGCGACGTTTATATGCGCATTAATATTGCATTAAACCCTACGTGCATACAAACCATTCAACCCCCAGTTTTTTAAACGATTAGTTTCAGCATGTCCTAATGCAAAATTGAACACTGATCATTGCATGACAATTTGCACATTGGGTACCACAGCGGTATCGCCGAGATGAAATCGGCGCGCGCAAAAAAACACCCTACAACCGCATGGCGGCGCGCCAAAACATCGAAAAATGGTCGCTGATAGCCGTGGTTTAAGCGTTACCAAATAGCGCATTTCTCAGGGCGCTATAATGACTGTCTCGCGCAGCTTTAGAGATCTCCGCTGCGGGTGCAATAAATTCAAAGCCATGAAAGCCCCCAGTAAAAACAGATAGTTGCGTCGCGACCCCAGCGGTTTCAAGGCGTTCGGCATAGTCTCGATTTTCATCAACAAAGGCATCGACCGAACCCACCGCAATATATGCCGGTGGCAGGTCGCTCAAATCTATCGCGCGACTGGCGGCGGCGTACGCTGACACATCGTCAAACGGCGCTGTTTCGGCGTCATTTTCGCCCTGCAAATAATTTTTCCAGGCGGTCAGATTAGAGTGGCGATTCCACACCCGCTCATCGGTAATCATATGACTCGACGGCGTAACGCAACGGTCATCGATCATGGGGCAGAGCAAAAACTGAAAAACTAGCGTTATATCGGTTTTATCTCGGACGTATAACGCAAGGCCAGCCGCCAAACCAGCGCCTGCGCTGATGCCGCCAATCGCAATGCGCGCCGGATCTACCGCGAGCGTATCGGTATTGTCCACGAGCCACTGCAAAGCGGTGCTGCAATCATTTAACGCGGCGGGAAAAGGGTGCTCAGGCGCCAGGCGATATTCGACCGAAACAATCACCGACCCCACCGCTTTGGCTATTTGCCGCACCACATTATCATCGCTTTCCATCGCGCCCAAGCAATAGCCTCCGCCATGAATCCACAGCAGTGCCGGCAATCGCTCTAGTGGGTTTTCAGGGCGGTACACGCGCACCAAAACCTCTGGCGCATCTGCCTGAGGAATCAAATAATCCGAGGACTCAACCCCCTCTATTTTTGGTAGTTCGCCGATGATTTTAGCGCGCATTTGTGCGCCAAGCTGCCTAGTTTTAACAAGATCCGTCCAGATATCTAACGCCGGAAATGACTTGAGATGGACCGCCAACTCGGCATCGACTAATTCTATATTCATCCTTATCACTCACCTTTAATGATTCAATCACAATAAATTTAAATCGTGGCGAAATAGGTAACCACCATTGATTAATATAAATAACAATATTATCAATTTCTTAAAATAACGTTGCACTTCTTAAGTCTAAAATAGGTACCACACTAGGTACCACTAAAACGTCCGTTACAACCTATATTCTACCCAACCTTTACCCCAGCATACCCAAATTTTACCCAGGGAGGGGTGGGACAGAGTCTCTTGTTATTGCTATGGGTGCTTGGCGTATACATAAGAAAGTAAATTGGGAATTTGAGTGTGCGTATATTTACTCTAAATCGGGCATGTCGCGCCAAGGCAATATCCTTAAACTACCGACCATAACGTAGTTAACAACTGATAATGGTAGCCAAATCGACATTCCGAAAATGCATGCTCCCAAAAGAAACTCGCCGTCATCCCAAGGCCACCAAAGTAGTCCAACAAAAAGACAAGGGATAAAAGGCGACACAGCCCATGCCAACACGTTACTAATACGATATTTTACAGATTGATTCGAAGGCATAATCGCGCACAATTAACATATAAAATGTATTGTTTGATAAATACTCATTTTACAGAAATTATTCTTGGAACTTGTCGCAGTTGGCAATGAACGCGCCCACTGTATTAAAAGTAGATCTGGTAAAATGAAATTTCGATGTCATTCCATTGTAGTAAATTCTGCTAAATGCCGTC
>CALGJN010000009.1:0-5998 GCA_937920185.1 uncultured Cellvibrionales bacterium
AGGCTGCGCAATTGTTCGAGCGCCTGATCATAAGTCACGTAACGACGCGCCATCGGCGCGGCCATCAGATGCGCGGATTCCTCCAACCAAACGATCGGGCCGGGTTGTTTCATCAGGCCATATTCCGAGTCGAGGACATCGACGGTCAGACCCGCAGTGTTGCAATGCTCACTGTTGAGCCACTGCCGAGTCGTCGCGTGCGGGGCTCCAGGGATTTGAGCCTCACCAAAAATCGTGCCCCATTCATCGGCAGTTTTAGTAATAAACACCAATTTCATTTTTTCAGCTAAAATATCAGCCCATTTTTTCGGTAGTGGATAGACCCCAATCGAGGTCTCGCCGTCCCACTGACTAACCGGTGCGTGAAGATCGGAAATATCGGGCAACCCCTCGGCCAGCAATTCTTCGTAAAGGCCCAAAACCTCTAAACAGCGCTTGGCATGGGTACGATGAGACGGGCAAACGCAATAAAACTTGCTGCCGTTGGCGCATTCATAGGTGCGGTAAAAGGGATCGAGGTACTCCTGCAAATCAGCATAACTGACATCCATGGGCATCTGCTGTGCTCGCCGCCGCTCGATCTCCAATTCACGCATAGTTTTATAACGCTCGGGTAAATCGTCGACCACGTAAGAGTTGTACGACAGCCCCTCCATCATGGCGGCGATCACCGGTACTTCTATATAATCGCCGCGAGTAGTTCTTTCGCGGCCGAACAGCGCCAGAGCCAATGAACCGGCCGCCAGGCAAGTGGCGTAGGCAGAACCCAGTGGGAGCGGCGAGAAGCATGGATTGAGACCCATCAATATGCGGTTAAAGCCCATATCGGTAAACGCGCCGGCAGTTGCAGCAACCACCGCTTCGGTCGCCTTCCACTCGCTGCGCAGTTGATCATTGCTAGCGAAACCCGGCATCGATAGCGCGATCAATCGGGGGTTCGCAGCGCACAGTTGACCGAAGTCTAAACCCAGTTTAGCCATGCAACCGGGACGAAAAGATTCGATCACTATGTCCGCGCTGTCGATCAGGGTTTTTGCCTGTACCAAGCCCTGAGCGGTTTTTAAGTCGAGATTCAAGCAGCTTTTATTGCGATGTAAAATTGCGTTGGCCGGATGCTGCCACTGCGGTCCCGTGGGTGGGTCGATATGAATCACCGTCGCACCGAGATCCGCCAGTACCATCGCCACAGCGGGGCCAGCGATCTGTTGTCCGAAGTCGACGACGCGAACTCCGACCAGTGGAAGTTGGGAGTGAAGCTGCATTTCGGGTGCCCCTTTCGGTCTTTCATTGTCGTTATGGCGGCATAGTAATTGGGGATTTTTAGGCCCGCCATCAATTAAAAATTAGCCTCAGGCACGACTTTTTTTATAGCCACTTTAATCAAAAAAACAATACAATATGTATCGTTATAGTGGATTTTAACGCGGCACATCGTTACTATGACTACCTGATATAAAACCTCGCCGCGCATCCGAAAAAGCGGCACAAGCCACAGTGAACTATCCGTTGGAGTGAGCATGTCGACACAAATAATTCTGCCGCGAATTCTCGAAATAGGCGCCGGTGCGAGCCGTAAAATTGGCGCGATAGTCAAAGACATGAATTGTCAACGGCCGCTCATCGTGACCGATAAAATCATGCTACAACTGGGTTATGTAGAGCGCGTTCGAGATGACTTGAGCGCCATGAAGATCGATTCGGATGTGTTCGATGAAACCGTTCCAGAACCGACCACGAGCTCGATAGAGGCCGGCGTAGAGCTGGTTAAAAATGGCCAGTACGACGTCATTATCGGACTCGGTGGCGGCAGCCCTATCGATAGCGCCAAGGCGATCAGTATTCTTGGTAAATATGGCGGCCAGATGCGCGATTACAAATTCCCCCGACTGGTCACCGAACCGGGCTTGCCTATCATCGCCATTCCGACCACCGCCGGTACCGGTTCTGAAGCGACGCGCGTGACCGTGATTACCGACGATACTAACGACGAAAAAATGCTCTGCGTGGGCATTGGCTTTATGCCAACCGTCGCCCTGGTCGACTATGAGCTGACCCTGAGCGTGCCCGCGCGCACCACCGCCGATACCGGCATCGATGCACTGACCCATGCGCTAGAAGCCTACGTCAGTAAAAAGGCCAACGCCTTTAGCGACATCCAAGCGGTGGCCGCAATGAAACTACTGGCGCCTAATTTACGTCGGGTGTTTAACAACGGCCAAGACCGCGAGGCTCGCGAGGCGATGATGCTAGGATCGACGCTTGCCGGCGTCGCTTTTTCAAACGCGTCAGTCGCGCTGGTGCACGGTATGAGTCGTCCGATCGGCGCCTTTTATCATGTTCCCCATGGTCTCTCCAACGCCATGTTACTGCCGGCGGTCACCGAGTATTCAATACCGGCAGCCGAGCACCGATACGCCAATGCCGCGCGGGCCATGGGCATTGCACAAACCAGCGACAGCGACGCCAGCGCCAACCAACGGTTGATGGCCGAACTCTACGCGATCAACCGCGAACTAGAGGTGCCGACGCCAGCGGAGTTCGGTATTTCTCGCAGCCAATTTTTTGCCAATCTCAGCATCAAGGCAGATCAGGCATTGGCGTCGGGGTCACCGGCAAATAATCCACGCGTGCCGAGCGCCGATGACATCATCGAAATTTACAAACAACTTTGGTAACACTCGCACCTTAGAGGAGAGCACAATGAAACGAGTAGGACATTTAATTAATGGCGCAGTGACGCTAAACGGCGAACGCACCCAGGAGGTTTTCAACCCCTCGACAGGCGAGGTAGATAAACAGGTAGTGCTGGCGTCCAAGGCCACCGTCGAAGAGGCCATCGCGGCGGCCACTGCGGCCTTTCCGGCATGGCGCAACACACCGGCGATCAAGCGCGCGCGCGTGATGTTCAAGTTTAAAGATCTGCTTGAGCAACATGCCGACAAAATCTGCCAACTGATCGGTGAAGAGCATGGAAAAATCGCCCATGACGCCGCTGGAGAATTACAGCGCGGTATTGAAAACGTCGAATACGCCTGCTGCGCACCAGAATTACTCAAGGGCGAACACAGTAAAAACGTCGCTCCCGATATCGACTCGTGGAGCGAGTTCCAACCGCTCGGTGTTGTCGCCGGTATCACGCCGTTTAACTTTCCCGCTATGGTGCCGCTATGGATGTACCCGATGGCGATCGTCTGTGGCAACTGTTTTATCCTCAAGCCCTCCGAACGCGATCCGAGTTCAACGCTTTATATTGCTTCACTGCTGCAGCAGGCGGGCCTTCCCGACGGGGTGATGAATGTGGTGAATGGCGATCGAGAAGCGGTCGACACGCTGCTCGGTGACGATCGCATCAAGGCGGTTAGCTTTGTGGGCTCAACGCCTATTGCCGAATATATCTACGCCACTGCCAGCGCCAATGGCAAGCGCTGTCAGGCGCTCGGTGGCGCTAAAAACCACGCTATCGTGATGCCAGATGCGGACATGGACAACACCGTCAATCAATTGCTCGGTGCTGCCTTTGGCTCCTCCGGCGAGCGCTGCATGGCACTGTCGGTGGCGGTGGCGGTCGGCGATGCCGCTGGCGATGCGTTGATCGGCAAAATGAAGGCCGCTATGAGTGGCCTAAAAGTTGGCCCCTACAGCGACCCCGAAAACGATTTTGGCCCGGTTATCACGCGGCAGCACCAACAAAAAATCATCGACCACATTGACCATGCAGAACAACAGGGTGCCGAGATTGTGGTCGATGGACGCTACCCGAAAGTCGCAGGTCACGAGCACGGCTTTTATATCGGCGGTACCTTGATCGACCGAGTAACGCCCGACATGGACAGTTACAACGCGGAGATTTTTGGCCCAGTACTGCAAGTCATGAGAGTCGATACTATGCAAGCTGCCATGGATCTAATCGACGCGCACGAATACGGCAACGGTACCTGCATCTTTACCCGCGATGGCGAGGCCGCGCGGTATTTCTCCGATCACATCCAAGTCGGCATGGTGGGCATTAATATACCCCTGCCGGTACCTGTCGCGTACCACAGTTTTGGCGGTTGGAAGCGCTCGCTGTTTGGCGATTTACACGCCTATGGCCCAGATGCTGTGCGGTTTTACACCAAGCGCAAGACCATCACCCAGCGCTGGCCGTCTGCGGGCGTCCGCGAGGGTGTGCTGTTTTCCATGCCGAGTTGATGCGATGACCACGCCCTCCAGAGAGACCGGTTCAGCGGTGACCCGCGCGATGTGCATTATCGAAGCGGTCTCGAAGGCCGACAGACCGCTATCGCCGGCCGATTTAGCCTGCCTTTTAGAAATCCCCAAACCGAGCATTCACCGGTTGCTCAACCAATTGCAAAGCGATCGGTTTTTGCAAACCAATCTGCGCGGCATGATCGTTCCCGGCGAGCGGATGAACGGTGTCGCCTGGGGCATTCTGCACCACCAACGGTTTAGCGCGGTACGCCGCGCGATATTGGAACAGTTGACCGAAAAAATTGGCGAAACCTGCGGTATCGCCATCCCCAATGGTAGCCACATGGTGTACTACGACCGAGTTCAATCTGACTGGCCACTGCAACTTAACCTCAGCATCGGCAGCCATACCCCAGCGTGGTGCACCGCCAGCGGCAAACTCTACCTGAGTTCGCTGCCCAAACAGCGCCGGGGAAAAATCATCGACAGCCTGCCGCTACAGCGCTACGCTCGCAATACGCTGGTCGATCCAGTGCAGTTGGAAGCGGATTTGATGACCATCAAACAGCGTAAAATAGCCACCGATAACGAAGAGTTTGTGGATGGAATGGTGGGTTGCGCGGTGCCGATTAAAGATCGTCAACGGCGTCTGTGCGGTTGCCTTTTTATTCACGCGCCACTGGTGAGAAAAAGCCTCGATGAGCTAGTTGAACATGCCGACTTACTGTATGGTGCCGCGTCCAAACTCGGCGCGTCGATCGATCCACCCGAGAGCCATACGACCTAACGCAAGAGGACTGCAGTATGAAAAAGAGGTTGCCCCCACTGAACTGGTTGCGCTCCTTTGAGGCCGCCGCCCGACACTTGAATTTTACTCAAGCGGCCACCGAGTTGCACATGACACAGGCCGCGCTCAGCCAGCAAATAAAAGGGCTCGAATCGCGCTTGGGTTGCGCCCTGTTCAAACGGCTGCCACGCAGTCTAGCGCTCACCGATGCTGGACGTGCCTATATTCCCGGGGTGCGCGAAGCGATTGAGAACCTCGCAGTCATCACCGATGAGGTATTTGGTAAAGAGCGCAGCCGCACGTTGAGCGTGCGCGTTAACCTGGTATTTTTTAATACCTGGTTGGCACCGCGACTGGCCGACTTTCGCCATCAGTATTCGGATATCGATCTGCGCTTTACCAGCAACATCTGGTTTACCGGTGCCGACGCAGAGGCCGACGTAGAAATTCGCTACGGCAAGGGCAACTGGCCAGACTTTAGCAGTGATCGACTCACTTGGGATCGACTGGTTCCGGTGTGCAGCCCCAAATTACTCTACCAACAGAGCATTCCAGATCAACCCAATAGCTTAAACGACTACAGTCTGCTGCACGTAATCGGTTACGAAGAGGGTTGGGGTCACTGGCTGAAACAACTCGGCTATCACGGCATCGATGCATCGCAAGGCGTTCACTTCGACTCACTCATGACCGCTATGGAGATGGCCGCCCACGGTCACGGTATCGCCCTTAGCCGCTCGTCATTAGCCGCCGAAATGCTCGCAAGCGGCCGTCTAATAGCGCCTTTTAACGAGTCGGTCGCGGCGGCAGAGTCGTTTTTCTTGGCCACACCGTCAAATAAGCCGATTCAATCCCAGGCCCAGAAATTTAAGGATTGGCTGATCCAACAAGCCGAAACATCCAGAGATTAAGTCGCCAGTGCGCGCTATCGCTATTCGCCAGCGCCGGCCCTAGAACTCTCGGTCGACTCCACCAACACCCGCGCTGTTAGTCGATCAAACGACGACCACAGCGACGCCG
>CALGJN010000010.1:0-18887 GCA_937920185.1 uncultured Cellvibrionales bacterium
GAGAGCGATCGAACAGGGTATTGGGTTGTCTGCTATCTGCTCTGCGCTCGACTAGGCGCGACCGCTAAAGACCACCGCTTGATCGAGGTCAAAGCGCACCGGCAGACTGTCGCCGATGGGCTGATCGATATCGCTAGGTGCTAGACAGGCGACGGTCTGGCCATCGGGAAGCGCCAATTGATAGAGGTGGTTAGCGCCCTGAAAAATCTTTTCGACAATGTTGAGCTGGTGCCCAGCATGGTCGTCAAACACCACCACGTCTGGACGCAGTAATAGTTTGATGCGTCCGGCGCACTGCTCTGGCCACTGCGAAGATGTTAGTTTGCCCCAACCGGCATCGAGATTACCGGCGGCATCGATGTCGATGTCGATCAGGTTGCCGGCGCCGATAAAGTCTGCGGCGAACAGCGTCGCCGGTCGCTGGTAGAGTTCGCGGGGTGTGCCGATCTGATCGACTCGGCCATGGTTGAGCAAGACAATCTGGTCGGCCATGGCAAAGGCCTCGTCCTGATCGTGGGTCACCAACAGGGCGGTGACCTTACTGCGTTTCAGCAGGGCGCGGATCTCGCCGGCGAGTTGGCTGCGCCGAACGCTGTCGAGGTTGGAAAACGGCTCGTCCAGCAAAAGTATTTTTGGATTGGGCGCCAAGGCTCTGGCCAGTGCTACGCGCTGTTGTTGGCCACCCGACAGCTCGTGAGGGTAGCGCTCGATTTTGTTGCTCAGTCCGACCAAGTCGAGCATCTCGGCGATTCGTGCGCGGCGCTCGTCGGCACTGCCCTGAGGCAATCCAAAGCCGATGTTGTCGCTGACGCTCAGATGGGGAAATAACGCAAAATCCTGAAATACCATACCCACCGCGCGCTCTTCGGGTACCTGCGCGTATTGCGGCGTACTAATGGTCTGGCCGCGAAGGCTAATGGCACCGGCAGCGACCGGTTCAAAGCCGGCTATGGCGCGCAGTAGACTGGTCTTACCGCAGCCCGAGGGGCCCAATAGGCAACCGATATCGCCTTCGGGTAGCGCAAACGAGACATCTGCCACGGCACTAGCACCATCGTAGGCGATAGTGACTCGGTCTAGGGTCAGTTGGTTATCCATGAGATCGGCGCTCGTGAAGCATAGTGCGAATGATTAATAATACAGGTAATAGTGCGGTGGCGACAATCGCCAGAGCGGGTAGGGCAGCATCCACCAAACGCTCGTCTGAGGCCAATTCATAGGTGCGTACTGCCAAGGTGTTGAAATTGAATGGTCGAAGAATAAGCGTGGTCGGTAATTCCTTTAAAACATCGACAAACACCAGCAGTAGCGCGGTTAGCAGACTGGGGCGCAGCAGTGGCAGATGAATGCGGCTAAGCACTTGCAGCGGCGATGCGCCGAGCGATCGCGCCGATTCGTCGATGTTTGGCTTGATCGCGGTGAGGCCAGACTCGACGCTCTGCAGCGACACCGACAAAAACCGCACCACGTAGGCAAACAATAAAATGCCGATGGTGCCGCTCAACAGTAGCCCCGTCGGGTAGTTAAACCACGCACTGCTAAGCGCGTCGATTTGTTGGTCGAGCCACCCAGCGGGCGCCATGATACCGACCGCAATAACGGTGCCCGGCACCGCATAGCCAAGATTGGCAATTTCGACTTGGGAGCGTTCGCGGCGGGTGTTAAAGCGACGCTTGGTATAGGCCAATAGCAGCGCGACCAACAGGCAGGCGATAGCGGCGGCGGTGGCGAGGGTAAAGCTGTTGACCAGCAATTCGCCAAAGTCGCGATTGAAATTATACTGCCAGCGGCTGGTGGCCCAGTAAACCAATTGTAACGCCGGCAAGACAAACCCTAGCACCACGATAGCGGTGCCAAACACGCTTGCCAGCGGAGCGCGCCAACCGTGCAACACCAGTAGTTTGGGTGTGCCGCGAACGGTGCTTTGATGAAATCTAAGTCGCCGGCGCGATTCCCGTTCAAGCAGAATCAGCGCAAACACAAACAGCAGCAATAGCGCACAGAGTTGCGCCGCGGTGGTCAGCTCATCGAGGCCATACCAAGTACGAAAAATACCGGTGGTAAAGGTGCTCACGCCAAAGTAGGCAACGGTGCCATAGTCGGCCAAGGTCTCCATCAATGCCAAGCTTAAACCGGCGGCGATGGCCGGTCGCGCCATTGGTAGCGAGACCCAAAAAAAGCTCTGCCACGGCCCCTTACCAAGGTTGCGGCTGGCCTCGAGAATCGCTTCTGATTGTCCGGCAAAGGCGACCCGCGCGAGAAGATACACGTAGGGATAGAGCACCAGCGAGAGCATGCATATAGCACCGCCCAAAGAGCGGATCTGCGGAAAATAATAATCGCCGTAGGACCAATTAAATACCTGCCGCAAGCCGGTTTGCACCGGGCCTGTCAGATCGAGCAGGCCAGTGTAGGTGTAGGCGATGATGTAGGCGGGCATGGCCATGGGCAACAACAGCGCCCAGCTCAGAAGTTTGCGCCCTGGGAATTCGCAGAGTGCGGTCAACCAGGCCGCGCTAACGCCAAGCAGCAAAGTGCCGATGCCGACGCCGGCAACCAGTAACAGCGAGTTAGCCACATAGTCGCCGAGCACCGTGCTATAGAGGTGCTGCCATGCGGCGCTAAAGGGTTGCAGCAGGCTGCTGAGAATCACCAGCACCGGCAGTGCCAGCAGTGTGGTAACGAGGGTCGCTAGATTGCGCCAACTGGGGCGTTGGCGGCTGTCGCGGGGCGCGATGGCGGCGTGCGCGGTTATTTCCAACCCGCCCGATCCATCGCCATAATGGCGTTGGCGTTGTTGCGTCCCAGTTCGGTGACGTTTAATTGATCGGCGTCAAAGCCTCCCCAGGTGCGCAGAGTTTCGCTGACCTCGATGTCGGCGCGTACCGGAAATTCGTTGTTCATTTCGGCATACCAGCGCTGGCTTTCATCGCTAGCTAAAAAGGCGATCAGTTGTGCGGCAAGTTCTGGGTTTTGCGACGAGCGGGTGACGCCAGCGCCAGAGATATTGATGTGGGTTCCACGGCCGTCTTGATTGGGCCAAAACAAGCCAACGCTCGATGCGGCTTTGAGCTGAGCTGGATCGCTGGAGCGCAACATACCCCCGAGGTAGTAACTGTTGACGATGGCAACATCGCACAGTCCCGCGGCAACCGCTTTGATCTGATCGCGATCGCCACCGGCAGGCGTGCGCGCAAAATTGGCGACCAATCCCTCGAGCCAGGTTTCGGTGTGCTGCATTCCCTCTGTGGCCAGCATGCTCGCGACCAGCGACTGGTTGTAGATGTTGCTGGAGGAGCGCACGCAAACCTTGCCGCGCCAGCGTGGCTCGGCTAGTGCCTCGTAATTGCTCAATTGTTTGACGCCGACGCGATCTTTGGCATAGACAATCACCCGCGCGCGCACACTGAGCCCAAACCACTGGTCATCGGTGCTTCGCAAGTGCTGCGGGATCGCGGCATTTAGCCGCTCGGAAATCATCGGTTGCAATACCCCAGCCTGCTGCGCGCGGTAGAGTCGACCGGCGTCGACGGTCAGCAACAGATCGGCGGGCGAGTTGATGCCCTCGCTTTGAAGGCGCGTCAGCAGTGCATCGCCCTTGCCGGTGACTAGATTAATCTGGGTGCCGGTTGCTTCGCTAAAACGATCGAGCAGCGGTTTGATCAGCGCCTCTTTACGCGCCGAATAAATATTTAGCTCGCTGGATGTGAGCGTGTCGGGGCTACCCATGCCAAACGCAGAGGTCGTGGCTAGAGCGATTGTGAGGCCGATCGCGGCGATTTTCATGGGCCTTCCTACAGTACTTGGCTGAGAACGGTAATTATTCTCATTTACGTGAAAAATGCAAGCTAAGTCGCCGTTGATTCGACCTTTAAATCGTCCGTTTTGGTCAATGGTCAGCGCCGCTTGTCAGTCGTTATTGATAAGTGTATCGATGCGCGTGGGGGTACCCATAATAAATATATTTTGTGCCATTTGAGCCGCCCGCCATGCTGATTTTGATGATGCTAGACCGAGCCGGAACACTGTCCCAGCGCCACCCCATTCGGCCGCGATGTTGGTGGCTGCATATTTTGCTTATTTAGCGTGGGTGGTTAGATTAATCTCCGCGCAACGTCAAATAGCGTTCGATAGAATGACCTATCCGTATCAATCGCTGCAATCGAAGCGCTTGTTGTCGCGCGCAGGACAGCGTTGTGTGCATTGCCGTGGTAGCATTCTATGTTTTTGTGTCAGTACTTTTTTGGAGATAACCCATGTCAATGATTGTCAACCGTCGAGATCTCGATTTCATGCTCTATGAAACCTTGGATATGCATGAATTACTGAAGTCGCCGCGTTATAGCGATTATGATCGAAGCGCAATCGACGCGGTGTTTGACCTTGCGCAATCGATCGCCGAAGACAAGTTTTTATCCTGTGCCAGCAAGGGGGATGCCGAAGAACCGGCGTTCGTTGATGGCGCTGCGGTGTTAATTCCCGAAATTAAACACGCCGTTGACGCCTTCCGCGAAGCGGGTTTGTCGACCACTGCATACGATACCGACATCGGTGGCATGCAGGTGCCGACGATGGTCGATCAGGCGCTGAAGGGCATGTTTGCCTGCGCTAATACGGCGGTTTTCAATTACTTATTTTTGAGTCAAGGGGTTGCCAATATGCTCAACGCCTGCGGCTCAGAGGCGCTCAAAACACGTTACCTGCCCAATCTTGTCGCCGGTCACTGGCTCGGCACCATGTGCCTGTCGGAGACTCAAGCGGGTTCGTCGTTGGCGGATATTCGCACCAAGGCCGAGCCATTGGCCGACGGCAGCTACAAGCTTACCGGTACCAAGATGTGGATTTCGTGTGGCGACCACCAAATTTCTGACAATATTATTCACATGGTGTTGGCAAAAATTCCCGGGGGGCCGCCGGGTGTCAAAGGTATTTCATTGTTTTTAGTGCCTAAAAATCGGCTGACGGAGGAGGGCGAGATCGGCGAAGACAACAACATTGTATTGGCTGGTCTAAACCACAAAATGGGCCAGCGGGCTACCATCAACTGCCTACTCAATTTTGGTGAGGGGGGCGATTCGATTGGCTATCTCGTCGGCGACGAAAATCGTGGTTTGGCGAACATGTTCAACATGATGAACGAGGCGCGCCTGTCGGTGGGTATGGCCGCGGTAATGTGTGGTTTAGGCGGCTATCTCTATTCGCTGGATTATGCGCGCAATCGCCCTCAAGGTCGGCGCTTGGTCGATCGCGACCCGACCTCACCGATGGTGATGATTAGCCAGCACGCCGATGTTAAACGCATGCTGATGACCCAAAAGGCGTTTGTTGAAGGGGCACAGATGTTGGTCTATTACTGCGCCCGCCTGATCGACCAACAAAAGCTGGCGGCGGACAAAGAACAGCAGCAGCGCATCGAACTGTTGCTCGACTTACTGACGCCGATCGCTAAGTCGTGGCCGTCAGAGTTTTGCTTAGAGGCCAACAAGTTGGCTATTCAAGTGCTCGGTGGCTATGGCTATACCCGCGACTATCCAGTCGAGCGACTGTATCGCGATAACCGCCTAAACCACATTCACGAGGGCACGCTGGGTATTCAGGCCATCGATCTGCTCGGCCGCAAGGTACGCATAAAAGATGGTATGGCGTTAAAGCTTCTTCGCCAAGAGATGCAAGCTACGCTGGCTGAAGCCAGTGCAATACCCGAACTGGCGTCCTATGCCGAGCAGTTGGAGGCGACGTTAGCCGAGGTAGAGTGTACCGTAAAGGCGGTGAATATGGCCGACAATGCCGAGCTCGGATTGGCCAACGCGACGTTATTTTTGCATGCCACTGGACACGTGGTAATCGCATGGATGTGGCTCATGCAGGCGCTGGCTGCGCTGCGCGGGCGTTCCGATGGCGCGGCTGCTGACGCCGATTTTTACAGTGGAAAGTTGGCGGCTGTGGCGTTCTTTTATGGTTATGAACTGCCTAAGGCGTTCGCCGATTTACGTTTGGTGGCGGCGCTTGACACCACTTGCTACGATCTTACCGACGAGCAATTTATCGGCGTTTAAATGATGCGGGTTAAATCGGCGGGCGCGCATTGAGGGTTTGCAGTGCCGCTTTGTTTTTACAGTCTCTCGGCTGGCTGAGTAGCCGCGTCGGCTAGCTGTGTACGAATTGCTTCTAATCACTTTTTGTAGGGAGATATTGATCACATGATAAAAGCATTTAAAGCTGGATTTTTGGCGTTTGCAATACTGTCACTGGCAGGGCATAGCATGGGTCATGATGGCCCCAAAGTGCCGGAGGCCAGCCAGTTAGACGATCTGTTCATGGCGTTTGGTTGGGATGTGCCAAATACCGTGGTTAAATCTGAAAAAATTAGCGATGGCCTGTTTGTATTTACCGGCATTGGCGGCAACGTTGCGGTGAACATAGGTGCTGATGGCGTATTAATTGTCGACGATCAAATCCCCCAAATGATACCCAAAATTAAAGCCAAAATCGTTGAACTTGGTGGCCAAGGTATCGATTATGCGATCAACACCCACTGGCACTTTGATCATGCGGATGGCAATCTCGCTCTGGCTGATTCTGAGACGATCATCATCGCGCAGGCCAATTCGCGACGTATGATGCAGTCCGAACACCTGATTAATTTGGTCGGGTTGTCTTATTTACAACCAGCTTATCCGCAGGGCGCGCTCCCTAAAGTGACCTTTGACCGCAGTATGCAGTTGCACGTCAATGGCCAGCAGATTGACCTTTTGCACTTTACTGCGGCGCATACCACCGGCGATGCGGCGGTGATCTTTCGCGGCAGCAATGCGGTACACATGGGCGATGTCTACAACACCCAATACCCGTTTATCGACGCTGGCAATGGCGGTTCTATGGATGGGATGATCGCTTTTTGCCAAGCGGTTCTGGAGCAAATTGATAAAACTACCTTGGTGATTCCTGGGCATGGTACCGTCGGTAGTTACCAAGATTTAAGCGACTATGTCGATATGCTGATCGAAGTGCGTAAAAGAATGCTGGCGATGATTGATCAAGGCGCGAGTCTTGACGAGATCATGGCGTCGGGGTTGACCTCGGATTGGGATGCCATGCGCGGTGATAGCTCGCTGTTTGTCAATCGTGCCTACCAAAGCCTGACTCACCGTATTGTCGATCGCTGAGGTGGGTTAAAAAGTACTTTAATGCGACGGTTGCTTTGGTTTGTGGCTGTCATATTTGCAAGCTGAACGTTTCAGCGACACACCACTAGGAGAATAATGTTGGATACCAGCAAGCTTTTTTCATTGCAGGGCCGCGTGGCACTGGTCACGGGAGGTTCGCGCAACCTCGGTAAAACTATCGCCGAGGCCTACATAGCCCAGGGCGCCACCGTATATATCAGCGCGCGCAAAGTTGCCGACTGCGAGGCCACCGCCGAGGAACTGGGCCCAAATTGTCATTCGTTGCCCCAAGACGTGAGTACCGTTGAGGGCGTTCGGGCGTTGGCTCAAGCGTTTGCAGACCGGGAGCAGCGGCTGGATATTTTGGTCAACAATGCCGGTGCTGCATGGGGCGCGCCATTTGAAGAATTTCCAGAGGCCGGTTGGGACAAGGTTATGGACCTCAATCTTAAATCTCCGTTCTTTCTGATTCAGGCGCTGCATGGCCACTTGAAAGCCAGCGGTGCGGACGGTCGGCCTGCCAAAGTGATCAATATCACATCGATCGATGGTCAACGATTGAGCGCATGGGATACTTACAGTTACCACGCGTCTAAGTCGGGCCTGATCTACCTCACCAAACGTCTGGCTGCACACCTGATCAAGGACAATATCGTCGTCACTTCGATCGCCCCCGGGGCGTTTGCCTCGGATATGAATCGCGCTGCGCGGGATCACGCCGACAGTCTGACGAAGTACATCCCGAGCGGCCGCATTGGCAACGACGAAGACCTCGCCGGTGCGGCTATCTATCTGGCCAGTAGAGCCGGGGATTATGTTGTCGGCGATACTATTACGGTCGATGGTGGCGTAGTTCACGCCTCGATCGCGCGGCTTGGCGATGCCTAATCTTGAGTGCTTGAGTGCTTGAGTGCTTGAGTGCTTGAGTGCTTGAGGAGCATGCCGTGCTGATCGACGGTCCGCTCTCGCTGGCGACGGCGATTTATGACCGATCGCAAGGGTGTGGCCGGTGCGTTTTGGTATTGGCCACTGTCCAAAAAAATGTTGTTAAAAGCGCGCCGATCTCAGTTCGATATAGTTAATTAACATTATCTAATGTTAATTACGGCGCTATTTAATGCGCGCTAGCGATACAGAATTGCCAGCGACGCAAGCGCTCTACGAGGATTATTCATAGCGCAAATTTATGCTTTGATAGCCAAGTGATGTTAGACGCCGATAGCAAAATAACGCTAAATCGACGCTCAAATATTAGCATGCAACCAGCGCCAAAAACTATCGGGCACAGACGCTTTATGAATAACCCTTATTTAAATTCTCGGGACATGGATTTTTATCTATACGAGTTCCTCGAGACCGAATCGCTCTTGCAACGCCCGCGCTATTCGCAGCATTCTATTGAAACATTTAGCGCTGCGATTGAGGGCGCCAAAGCGATAGCAAATAAGTACTACGCTGATCATTACAGCAAGAGCGATGCGAATGAGCCAACCTTTGACGGCAAGGTTGTTCATCTGGTTCCGGAAACCCAAAAAGCCTGGGATGCTGTTGCGGACTTTGGCTTGATGGCGGCGCACCATGATGACAGCGAGGGTGGCTTGCAGTTGCCCGAAATTATCTGCAAGGTTGCTGGAGCCTATATTCAGGCGGCCAACCTTGCCAGCAGTGGTTATTACTTTGTCACCGCATCGGCGGGAAATTTGATACGGGCGTTTGGTAGCGAGCAACATAAACGCCTATTTTTACACCCGATGATGGATGGTCGGTATTCCGGAACTATGGCGCTAACTGAACCTGCCCAGGGTTCGGCGCTTGCCGATATCAAGACGTCTGCAACGCCCCAAGCCGACGGCACTTACCGTATTCGCGGACAAAAAATTTACATTACCAACGGCGATCACTCCCTAACCGAAAATATTATTCACCTGGTGTTGGCTAAAATACCGGGCGCGCCGTTGGGTGTTCGCGGTATATCGCTGTTTATTGTGCCCAAGGTGATGGTCAATGCCGATGGCACGCCGGGTGCGCGCAACGATGTGGCACTGGCCGGTTTGTTGCACAAGATGGGTAATCGCAATGCGACCTCTACGGTGCTCAATTTCGGCGAGAACGAGGGTGCTGTGGGCTTTTTATTGGGCGAAGCTCATCAAGGTCTGAGTTATATGTTTCAGATGATGAATGAGTTGCGGGTGGGGGTCGGGCTAGGTGCTGCGACGCTGGCTACGAGAGGCTATCTGCACGCGCTTGAGTTCGCTCGAGAGCGACCGCAGGGCCGCCTGCCGTCTAACAAAGACCCACTTTCGCCACAGGTGAATATCATTGAACACGCCGATGTACGCCGTATGCTGCTGGCGCAAAAAGCCTATTCAGAGGGGAGTATGGCGCTATGTCTATATGCGACATCGCTGGTTGAGGATGCGCGGACGGCAGAGACCGACATGGCGCGCCAATGGGCTGCGGATTTATTGGATTTTTTGACCCCTGTGGTCAAATCATTTCCATCTAAATATGGCTGTATCAGCAATGATCTGGCAATTCAGGTACTCGGTGGTTCGGGTTATATCCGTGAGTACCCAGTGGAACAGTTGTACCGCGACCAGCGTTTAAACCCAATCCATGAAGGTACCGAAGGTATCCATGGATTAGATTTATTGGGCCGCAAGGTGTCGATGCGTGAGGGCCATAATTATCGATTATTTTTGGCGGTGGTTCGGGCCGACCTCGACGATGCTGCGGGTATTCCGCTGGTGGTCGATTTTATCGCGCCGATTCAGGCGGCGTTGGAACGGATCGAACGAGTTACCGACAAATTGTTGCTGGTTATCGCAACAGATCCAGACCGAGGTTTGGCAAATGCGACAGTGTATTTAGACATGTTTGGCCAGGTGGTGATGGCTTGGATATGGCTGAAGCAGGCGATGATTGCGGCGCAACGGATACCGCCACAGGCAGAGCCGAGGGTAGATTCTGACGATGATTTTTATCGTGGTAAGTTGCATGCGGCGCGCTATTTTATGCAGTGGGAGTTGCCGCAGACCATCCAAAAAGCCGCGCTGTTGGACGTCAACGATAGCACCTGTTTTAATATGAAACATAGTTATTTTTGAGAGCGCCGATGGAGTTGCCGGCCATTTAAAATGGCGTTTGGCTGTTTAGCATAAGAGGAAAACTGTATGGATTTTTCTACATTTTCACGGACGCGCAAAAGTATCCGTGGATTTACCAACGATCCCTTGCCGATGAGCGTGGTGGATCAAATTATAGATACCGCAAAGTGGGCACCGTCGTCGTTCAATTCGCAAACATGGAAGATCCATGCTGTGGCGGGAGAGGCTCTGGATAAAATTCGCGAGGGCAACACCAATAATACGATGGCTGGGGTGCCCGTGAAGCGCGAGTTCGCCTACATCGAAGAGTATAAAGAGGTCCACCGTCGCAATCAGATCGACGTCGCGATCCAACTTTTTGAGGTGATGGATATAGCGCGGGAAGACAAAGAAAAGCGCATGGAGTGGATGCTGCGTGGCTTTCGCCAATTTGACGCTCCGGTATCGCTTATTCTGACCTATGACAAATACCTCGAGCCTGCGGCTATGACGCACTTCGCTTGTGGCTCATTGGCCTACGGAATCACGCTGGCCGCGTGGGAGTTAGGCGTTGGCTGTATCATCAATGGTCAAGGTATCCAGCAGCCGGACGTGGTGCGGGAATATGCCGGAATTCCCGACGATGAGGTGATTATGATTACCATTGCAATGGGCTATCCCGACTATGACTTTCCCGCCAATAACGTCAGGTCGCGGCGTGCGGACAACGCCGATTTTGTCCGTTATGTCGGGTTTGATGAGGATTGATCTTGGGGTTGTTTCGACGACCCTATGGTGGTGGTACAGTCCTCTAAGTGGGTAGATCAGATAACACATCGGTAGGTTATTTGTGCTGATGCCATGAGTTGGACGGGTGATGGCAGAATGCGCCGCCCAGATGGTGCTGGTGCTGGCGCTGAGCGCTCGCTTGAGCCATGAGCGCAATCAGAACAGGCACCGGCACCAGACTGTCTAGCTGGGTGCTCTCTAGGAAAGGTAATTTGTTTGCAGAGTTGATGGCGTCGTTCGAATGCACAATGCGCTGCTAGTAACGGTCAATCAAAATCGCCCGTTACGGTCAATCAAAGTCGCCCGATACGGTTAATCAAAGTCGCTGGCGTTGTGGCGCTCGCGCAGTTGGCGCTCTTCTGCGCCCCAGACGCGATTGACCCGCAATCCTCGCTGAACCGCCGGGCGCTGTTGAATCTCATCAGCCCAGCGCAGCACGTGTCGGTAACTTGATACCTCGAGAAACTCCTGCGCCTCGTAGAGACTGCCCGAGACGAGCATGCCGTACCACGGATGACTGGCTATATCAGCGATAGAGTAGTCATCGCCGGCTAGATAGGCGCGGGACTCAAGAGTCTTGTCGAGGACATCCAGTTGTCGTTTGACTTCCATCGCGTAGCGATTGATCGGGTACTCGTATTTTTCCGGTGCGTAGGCATAAAAGTGCCCAAAGCCACCGCCCAAAAAAGGCACGCTGCCCATTTGCCAAAACAGCCACGACAGGCACTCGGTTCGCTGCGCGTGGTCGGTGGGTAAAAATGCATTAAATTTTTCCGCCAGATACAGCAGCATGGCACCTGATTCAAAAACCCGCGTCGGTGTTTCGGTCGAGTGGTCGATCAGCGCAGGTATTTTGGAGTTTGGATTGGCACTGACAAAGCCACTACCGAACTGCTCGCCCTCACCTATGTTGATCAGCCAGGCGTCGTACTCGGCATCTAGGTGGCCCAGCGCGAGCAGTTCCTCAAACATAATCGTGACTTTGACACCGTTGGGGGTGCCCAGTGAGTACAACTGGTGGGGGTGTTGACCGACTGGCAGTTCTTTGTCATGGGTAGCGCCTGAGACCGGTCGGTTAATGGCGGCGAACTTACCTCCGCTCTCGGCGTCCCACTGCCAGACTTTGGGTGGTGTGTAAGTGTTGTAATCGCCCATGCTGATTTGCTCTCCGGTAATTTTGCCTTGGCTGTTTGCTATTTGTTATTTGCTGTTTTTAGGGGGAATCTATTGCATGGTGATGGCGGTTTGAAAGGCTGGACGCGCGGTGATTCTTGCCACATAGGCCGTTAAATGGGTCATTTCGTCGCTGACGCACCCAAGGCGATTACTCATGAAGCTTGCATGTCCGAGCATAATGTCGGCGGCTGAAAAATTACCGATCAAGTAGTCTTTTTCCGCCAGGTTGTCATTCACCGGCGCCAATGCTTTTGCTAAAAGACGCTTGGCTTGCCCGAGCGCATTCTCGTCGCGACGTTCCGGTGGCAGCAGCAAGGTGTTGACTACAATGGTGTTTATAGGCGGCATGACCATGCCTTCACAGTAGTGAAACCACTGCAGATAGGCGGGGTATTCGTCTGCCGATACCGGCGGTTTTAACCCACCATTGAGGTGTCTTTCGAGGATATACTCGATAATGGCACCGGACTCAAACAAGCTGACGTCGCCATCATCCAGCACGGGAACGCGCCCCAAAGGATGACGGGCGCGATGCTCGTCCGATTTAAGGTCCTTGGGATGAAAATTCATTTTATTTAATGCGTATGGCAATTTCAGCTCTTCAAGCAACCAGACGATGCGTCCGGCTCTGGAGTTTGGTGCAAAATGGAGCGTTAGCATAAAAAGTGGCCTTCACGTTTTCGAGTATTAAGCCAACCGCGATCTAATTTATCAATAGTCATCACAGATTGTTGGCTAAATTTATTTATGGGTGGTGTTTAGTGGTCTTTGCAGAGAGCCTCGCGGTCCTGTTGGTAACGTAAACCGGCATATAAAAAACACGGCATCGAAATGAAGGAAAATACCTGTAACGTCGCCAGCACGATGGTGTAGGGTTGTTCGAATCCACGCTCTATAAGTGCATCAATTGCGATACCAGTCACTGTGATGCCAAGTCCCATCCCAACAATATTCATGGCCATAATTGCGAACGCTATAATGGTCGATCTTACTGCTGTCGGCACGAGGTCCTGAATCGTTGCAAAGGTAGGGCCAAAGAACGCGCCTATTTGCAGCATGCCAAAAAAAATCCCGGTAGGGATCCAAATCGATTGGCCAGGCGCCAGTCTAAACGCCATTAAAAAAGGTGCACACAACAACATAACGAAAAACAAAAACATCGGTCGACCTAAACCAGTTTTTTTGGTGAAGAGGTCGCTGCCGATTCCGCCGATAAAACTGCCGATAACACCGCTGACTATCACCACGCCGCCGGTGATTCGGGCAATTTCATCGCGGTCATAGCCGCGTTCTTGAACGAGCCATAGCTGCTCAAAATATGCTGCGCCAATCATTACATGAAGGATAGTTGCGCCAGCCATGGTGGCCATCAGCGCAGGAGATTTTGGGATGGCGGTGGCAGTTATTCTCACGATCTCGCGTAATTTAGGTACACGATTATCACTGTCAAATGAATGGCGCCGCGGCGTTTCTTTGACAAAAAACATCACCGCGGCCAGCACCATCCCTATCGCACCCAATGCATAGAAACAGTTTCGCCAACCTATTATCGGACCCAGGAAGCCGGCGATCAGGAAGCTCAGGCCGGCGCCAATTGGCGCCCCTAAATAGTAAAAACCGATTGCAAAACCCAACCGCGATTGCGGAAATCGATCCGCGAGTAGTGACATTGCGCTGGGTGATAAAATAGATTCACCGACGCCAATAAACATGCGCGGTATGGCCATACTTACAAATCCCCATGCCATACCAGATGCGGCGGTTAGGGCACTCCAAAGCGCAACGCCACCACTAATTAGGCGAGTGCGGTTGACCGTGTCGGCCAACATGCCCATAAACAAACCCATTATCGAGTAAAAAATTAAGAAAACCAGGCCGGTCAATAATCCATACTCGGTATTACTGAGCCCCAACTCGGGGACAATATAATTGGCAAAGGCAGACAATAGATTGCGGTCTAGCATGTTGAGCATGTTAAGCAACGTAAGGAAGCACAAGAAGCCCATATTATTCGCAGATATTGTTTCAGTTTTATCTACTTCACTGACCATTCTGAATCGTCTCCATCACTCTAAATCAGGCAGTCGGGGGTGTTTTAGAGGCTATATTTAGTTGTCCGGAAAGACCTGCCGTGCGGTGTATGGCCAGTGCTAACCACTCTGGCGATGATGTCATGTCGAGAAACGCTTGCAGCGATGGGTAGTTGGCAACTGCAATAGAGTCCCACAGTTCTTCGACTTCGCCGACGCACATGCCAACGACGTATCCTGAGTAGTCGATATGACCGCCCAGTTTTTGAATCATTTTTGCTGCACCTGCTCCATAGATGGCGTATGCCTCTCGCCCCGTAAGCTGCGTATCTCTACCATCCTCATAGACTGCTTTATCCTTGTACTTGATCAAGTTGACCATGGCTACTGGACCACCATCGTCAGTTTCGATCAGGGCCGCTGCTTGTTCCGGTGTTCTGTTCATCTTGTTAATAACGTTCAAGGTCTATCTCCGAAAATCTAGCTGAGGTTCAGGTGTCAGGGCGCAACAGTCGGACATTAGTTCGTGGTCAGTTGCCAAGTCTTGACTGATTGAGGCCGTCGCTAGCCCCGTTTGCCCGGGGACTAAAAGATTGCGGGCTGACTTTGTTTTTACCTTTGGTAATTTAAACTCGCTCATCTTATATGTGCTGCGACCGTTGCGACGATGAGGCGTTCTCTCTAGTGCTAAAAAACATAGCAAAACCTTAACACATCGACAGGTGGCATCGAGTGCCGATCAATGCCAGTTCATTTACAGTTTTGTATTAAACGATAAATATTAGCTATGGAATCTTTTTGCGACGACAACGGCAGCGACTGAACTGTCAGAGTCCAAGCATAGAGCTAGAAATATGCGCGAGAGTGCAGCGACAAAGAGTGACCAACGGATTGATAAAAAAATGTAGACATCAGATCAATGCATTAACTAATGTCACTGATCGAGCCGAGTGTTTTTTTGCATCCACCGCTGATATGGCTCTAGGTTGGCATGGCTCTAGGCTGATATGGTTCTAGATAGGGGCTGTTTGAATCGCGATCTTTTGCCACCTCCCATCTGTCACGTTTTTGCTCCTCGACTGAGACGTTTTAAACCGTTAAATGAATAGATCGATTGATGCTATTTTTCCATAACAAGCTGTAACTGGACACGGTGCGGCAAAACTTCGTTACTCGGAGTCGAGGATTTGGATTCGCTTGAAAAAGTTAGTATGGTTATGCTCTCAAACGCGAGTTCACTGCGCCCCCAGTCTAGGAGTCAAATGTGTGTCATTTGAAAAAATATTGGCCAACTGGCCAGAGCGACTCCCAAGAGACAGCAGGATGGGTGCTCGGAGCGATGTTCAACTGAATGTTTTGAGTGGTTTTTTGAATCTGTCGACTCTGATTCTCTTGGCGTTATTTAGATGACATCTAATCTGGATTTATGAATAGATTGCAACGTTTAGCAACTCGGCCGTGGCTGCACTTTTTATTGATAGGCGGCGTAATGCTGCAGTTGCAGGGTATGATTTTCCCGACTCCAAAAACAACCATAGGGCCAATCTCTGAACAGCGCGTGCAATCCTTAAATGATCAGTGGCTTGCAAGCGTTGGTCGACCGCCGAGTCCTGAGCAAAAAAACTCATTGATTGAAGGTGAATTGGAACGTGACATGCTTTTTCAGCGGGCGCTGGACGAAGGCCTTCATCACCGAGATGGCGTGGTCTATCAGCGCCTATTACGCAATATGGATTTCCTCGAACTAGCCGACGATCAATCCGATAAAGTTCTTTATCGGCAAGCCATTAGGATGCGGTTGCACCTTGGCGACGAGGTCATTAAACGGCGCTTGATTCAACGTATGCAACAAAGGCTGTTGGCAGCTAACCGCCCATCGCCGCCCAACGAAGCCGCGGTGTTACGGGCGTTCAATGATCGTCAAGCCGATTTACGTAAGCCCGCGCTGTATTCCATTCAACACATTTACTTTCCCCGCGACCGACGCGAAGACAGATTGGCTTTCGAATCGTTGGTCGATTGGACGTCTTTAGATACCAATCAGGCTCTGCAATATGGTTTTCCATTTTTATCGGGATACCGCTTTGTCGACCATACGCTGGCGCAATTGGCACGCCAATTTGGCACTCAATTTGGCACCCAATTTGTTGAGCAGTTGCGCGCTGATTCGATGACTCAACATGCGTGGGCGGGACCTCTCGAGTCGGCCTTCGGTGCGCATTATGTATGGCTCGAAAATTTTCAACCAGAGCGCGATGCTCAACTGTCAGAAGTGCGTCAGTCGCTTATAGTCGATCTTCAAAAACAGGCAAATATTGCAGCACTGAAGACGTCCATCGAGCAATTACGCAGTTCCTATGAGATGCTCCGATGAAACCTATCAAGGGCCCTACGGCGGTTTTAATGTTTTTAGTTGTTGGGTTTTTGAGCTCTGCTGCTATGGCGCATAAATTCGCGCCATCTCTGTTAAAGCTAACCGAATTACCCAGCTCTGTTAGTGGACTGCAGCGTTTTCATGTGCTCTGGAAAACTCCGGCACAGAGTACCAGTAAAGTCCTGCTTAAACCGCAGTGGCCGGAGGCTTGCGACAGCTCACTCCAGGGTCCCAGTCGCGCTGAGAGTAGCGCGGTGGTTACCACTTGGCATTTAGATTGTGAATTTGGCGATGGCAATTTAGTTGGTCACGCTATGGGTGTCGTCGGCCTTGTCGAAAATCAGGCGTCGGCAATGGTAATTGTCGAGTTGCTCAATGGATTGACATACCAACAGCTACTGAGCGCTGAAATCAGCGCTTTTGAGATCCCTGAAGCAAACGCGGCTGCGCGTGTCTTCGGAGATTATATCGGCTTAGGTGTTGAGCATATTTGGAGTGGTTTGGATCATCTGTTATTTATCTTTGGACTGCTGTTGTTGGTTCCAGCACGGGTTCGGCTAATAGCCACGATTACAGCTTTTACCTTGGGCCATAGCGTAACCTTGTCATTGGTTGCGTTGGGGTTGTTTAGCTATCCCGTGGCGTTGGTGGAATTGCTGATAGCTTTGAGTATTTTTCTATTGGCACTTGAACTTGCGCGGTCCGATGGGGGTGGCCGATGGTGGCGCGATCCCTGGTATTTAGCGGGTAGTTTTGGTCTTTTACACGGTATGGGCTTTGCCGGTGCGCTGTTGGAGACGGGCCTACCGCAAGACAATATCTTGTTGGCTTTGTTGGCGTTCAATCTAGGCATTGAATTGGGGCAACTCATCTTTGTTGCGCTGGCAATGGCCATCTGGTACGTCGCGGCCCAGCCATTACAATCACGGATTAAGCCGCTTCGGTTTGTGTTTGTGTATACGCTTGGCGGATTGTCCGCAATGTGGTGCATGCAGCGGGCGATCGAGTGGGCACTTTGATGGGGTTTGTGCGCTTACCCAGCCTATCTCTCTTTTAATCTCTCTTTTAATCTCCCTTTTAATCTCTCTTTTAATCTCCCTTTAATCTAGTATGCACCCAATAATTAATCGCTGTTCCTCCTCTAAATACTCCAAAAGCATATTTTTCTGCCGCCGGCGAACCGGATCAGTCTAAGCCTCAATGTCGACTCTATGCATAACAGATAGTTATGTATAGACATTGTTTTGTGATTAGACCCTCTCTCTAGGCTATATGATACTTGATAAAAGAAAGATTATTATATTCAACTATATTTAACTAAAAACAGCACAACAGCCATTTAGGGGGCACTAAATGAGAGCAATATATTCGTGGACATTAAAATCTTCGGCGGCGCTGAGTCTAGTTTTGACTGGGGCGCTTTTATCCAACCCTCTGTGGGCGCAGGGCAAAGACTCGTTGGATGAGATCATTGTTACCGCCACCAAGCGAGATGAGCGACTGCGTGATGTGCCGATGGCCATTTCAGTGCTCGGAGAGGATACCTTAGAAATAGCGGGGATCTCTGATTCTCAAGGCATCGCGGATAGCGTTCCCGGTATGACCTTTAGCACGGCAGGGAACAATATTAATCCATCCTTTATAGTCCGTGGTATCGGCACCTTGTTGAACCAGGACGATTTGACCAGTCCAGTGGCCGTGTACCTTGACGAAATGCCCATGTCGGCAGCGAAGAGCACGGTCAGAATGGATTTTGGTCTTTTTGATGCGGCTCGGGTCGAGGTGCTGAAGGGTCCTCAGGGTACCTTATTTGGGGCCGGTACCCTTGCCGGTGCGGTTAGAATTATTTCTAATAAGCCTGACCCAAGTGGATTATCCTATAAGATTTCCTCAGACATAGGTTCGACTAGTGGCGAGTTACGTCAGCGCTATAACGGGATGGTAAATATTCCGATTAACGAAAATGCTGCTATGCGTCTAGTGGGTTTTATTGCTGAAGACGACGGTTGGGTCAATGACCTCAGGTCTGGCACCAACCCAACCAATAATGCGACAAACATAGGATTGCGGGCGCTACTTGGCTGGCAAGTGAGTGATCGGTTTAATGCCAGCTTCTCATACATCTTTCAAAATACCGAAATAGACGATGGATCGACAATCGATCCGGCTCTGGGTGAAAACTCCAGAACTGGCTTCGCCAAAGACAGCTCTGAAATTGAGATGTCTATGTTGAATATGACGCTTGAGTACGATCTTGGCTTTGCCA
>CALGJN010000011.1:0-6282 GCA_937920185.1 uncultured Cellvibrionales bacterium
TCAATGTAACCGCCGGTTAAAGGTGATTAAGTGGTTTGTCTAAACATTACCGATGCTTGCAGAGATCTTTTTCAAGGTGAGTCGCAGATCAGGGATTATTTACTGGCGTCACCGCGATGTTGCCGCTCACGGATACCGAAAAACGGTGCACGGATGGTTCGATTGATATTAGCGTTGGCTTCATCGCCTCAGCGAAGACGCTGGATATCTAATGTCCGCTCGGCTCCAGCCTACTTTTTTGACTTTAGCAATGCGCCTTCTAGACTTTAGCAAGGCGCCTTCTAGACGTTAGCGACGCGCCTTGGGTTGGTAGTGATTTTTTTGCTTGCGATGATGGCGCCGCTGGTGGAAGTATCGTTGTAAGCGAACTATCAGACTTGACGCTTGGGTATGGCTCCAGTGCTGCAAATTTTCGGCAAGCCTTTCGAGCGGCCTAAACGCACCTTTCAGAGCGCGGCCTAGAGATTATAAAAACGTCGGCAATTGCCTGCAAAGAGCGCGGTTTTTTTAGCTTTGCTTAACCGACTTGCAATTTGCCAATAGCTTTGCCAGATACTCTGGTAGTCGGTGTGCAGTTTATCGACGGGAAAGTTCGACCCAAACATGCATCGGTGCGGGCCAAAGATATCCAGCACGGTCTCGAAAATCATTGCTACCGCGTTATGATCCCACGTCTGAGCAAACATACTCAGCCCCGAAATCTTGCAGTGCATATTTGGCAATGAGGCCAATTTCTCTAGGCCTTGGCGCCACATTTCAAAGCTCTGTGAGGAGCGGTAGCGCGGATTTAAAAACCACGGTGAGCCGCAGTGGCAGAGTACCACCGGAAGCTGTTCAACACGCTGAAAAACCTCGAACGCCTGAACCATTTGCGAGGGGATCAATTGCAAGTCAAAACTTAGAGCGCGCGCTTCAAGGGCGCGTAGGCCAGCCAGCCAGCGTTGATCGCGGAGTAACTCACCGCTGCCAGTGCGCTGGTCTTCGTCGGGAGCGCGGCCGACGATCTGGCGGATTCCGCGGACGCCAGAAAAGCTCTGAAGCTGGTCGAGTTGAGCGCCTAGGCCGGCGGCTGAGAGGTCGGCAAAGGCGACCATCGCGCTGGGGACGGCGATGCGCCCGCGAGGGTGTTGGGTAGCGTCGATCTGCGCCTGCACCCAGGCTGTTTCTGCCAGATGTTGGTCGGCCGCGGCGCCGACCTGAATATGCACGCTCTGAGTTACGGGTAATTTGTCGATATCGGCACAAAAATCGCTGGGTAAGTAGTTTTGTTGCAGGCGGCTGGGATCGCCAAAAAATCTGCGCGAGCCCTTGGGGGCGGTTAGCCAAGGATAGCGCACTGCGTCCAAATCCCACAGGTGGTGGTGGGCATCGCAAATGTCAACGTCGGGATGGTCGGCCGATTGCATGGTGGTGCTCAGGGCGCAGCCAGGTGCATTGCCGCATTGCGTGCGCGATAAACCTCAGCCAACACCGACAGTTCGTCAAAAATATTCCACTCCTCGACAATTAAACCCCCGACAATGTGGTAGTGACTTTCGCCGAGGATAAAGAGTGTCGCACCGGTGGGTGGGCCATACAGGGCACTGCCGGTATGTACACCAGACAGTGTCCATCTCGCGGCAAGCTCGACCCCGGCGCATTGGTTAGCTGAATCGCTGGGTTGTTGACAGCTGTAGTCCAACGAAAATCTGAGGTCGGATAAGGTGCCAAGGATATCGGTGTAAAATCTCGCTATAGCGTCTTGACCCCTTAGCTGCCGACCAGAAACACCGTGCAGGCAAGCGTCGACTGCATAGCATTGGTATACGTCGCCGACCATTTTGGCGTTCCAGATGTTTTGTAAGTTGCCGCGAATTATACTTTCCGCGTCGGTGCCGGCGGCGACTCGATTAAACACTACCTGTTCGCGCAAGCGCTCCAGTTCTGCGTTGCGCCAGTTCGCTAAACGACTCGAGATAGGTTTATTAGCCCACGTCTGAGCTACGAGGTGGGGATCATGGCCCAATTGTTGGGCTAGCGAATAATTGTCGCGTACCAGCCACTCTTCCACGATCTGATTGTTTTTCAAAATGCAATGGGCTACCACCAAAATGGTTGCCTCGCGACCCGTTGCCGGGCCCCAGTCCGAGTCGCCCAGATTGGTCATGTGGCTACTGATGAGGTGAGAACTGTGAAAGCCGTCGATGGCGTCACCGCCGCAGATAATATTCACGGCATTCAGACTGCGATCGGGAAAGGATGCCAAGGTTGCCAAGGTATTTTGGGTGACTTCGGCGGCCCCTATGGTGACACCTGAGAGCGTATAAACTGGACAATCGGCGCTATAGTAGTCCAGGCATAGGCCGACTTGCTTACCTTCCCAGATTCTGCGGGTGATGCGCAATATGTAGTCGACAAGATCTGTAAATTCGGCATCAAAGCCCTGCATTGCCGGCGTTTTCGAATTTGATTGCGTCGCCGATGGCGGCGCGCTGTCATGGTGATACTTGAGTCTATTCATAAGCTAATTGTATATCCGCAGCTAATTAATAAAAAAGGGCCGGTGTGATAGCACTCTTGATAGTACTCTCGATAGCACCTTTGATAGCCATATTTGGCGACGTCGGTATTATACAAATTTAGCCGCTAGTGGATGGTTACCACGGCGCACAATAAATGCGTCGAGCGGTTGCTGCGCCAGACTGAGGTAGCGGCGAGGTTGGTCGATGGGGGCAGTAAAGACGTCGCCGGGGAACAACGTGGTGGTGTATCCGTCGATATCAACTAGCAACTCGCCCTGCTGAACTATCACGACCTCTTCTTCGTGGCGCACGTGCAGGGGGATTTGCACGCCTGATTGCATGCTCAGATGCCGCAAATGAAAGCCATGTTGCCAGGCCATTTTACCTGCGCCGATATTTTCGACGGGGTTTGCACAACCTATAATCGCGCGCTCGATGACGCCATCAAGCGCACTCAGCCCCCCGCTTTGAAGGCTCCCATGTTGATCTTTGTTGGCAACGCAAGCGGCCATTTCTGTGGTTGTTAAACGTCGAAAATCGCGATCCGCACTCTGTTTAGATATCGGCGTATATTCGCGGGCGTTATTGGGCACCACAGCGCCAGATACGGTGTCAATCAAACGTCCGTCATCGAGCAGAATCAGACCGTGAGACTTGGCCTGATGAAACACGTAAGGGGCCCAGATAACCTGCCCAGCACTGCCGGATTTGTCGAGTCCTAGCACTGCGTACATAAAGCCATCGTCGGCGCCAACATTTTCAAAGCCGCGAAACATCTGCGTCGGAATTGAAATGCATGCCCCGGCCGACAGCAATACCTCGCCATCTTCGCCCTCTTGGCCCCAGGTAAATTTCCAGTCACCCGAAAATACGATAAACACTTCCTCGGTATCGTGACTGTGGTGAGAGTTTTTACAACCGTGCGGTTGTCGGGCGGCCCCTATATCGAAACCGTGTGGAATGTTGATATGTACTACTTGTCCCGGGTTCTCTGCGACACCACTGCCAATGAGACAAAAGTTTTCTTTTTGGTTGCTGCCGGGTGTACGAGCATCGATAAATGCAGTAGTACATGGGATAAAGTCGTTAAAGCGAATGACGCGTTGCTCAAGCACTGCTTCGGCCGGATTGTTGGATCTAATCATTGTTGGTTTCTTGTGCAAAAAAGTCTGCTGCGTAAAGTCCACGCACGGTTAATTTTGCTCTTAAAGTAAAACATTTAGACTCCGAATGCAATATATTCTCAGAAGCATATCGATAGTTTGTACTTTTTATAAAATCACAGGAATTTATTAAAGACTAAAAAATAGCCTAATTTTTTACGCTAAGATAATGATTAATAGCTACTTTATAAATTATTTTTGTGATCCTTATAGGCCTTTTACTCTGGGTTTGACTTTCAAATCAGTGCAAATTTCAGCGGGTAATAGCGGTTGCATTCGAAGTACATCTAAGCTGTAAGTCTGCGTGATTGATCGGCTTTGGCGTGCGCCAACAATATGGGCTAATGAATCTCACGTTATATTCGACCGCGGGCTGGTTGATTGCTTGGCATTATTAGTCGCGCAAACGGGTTGATCATGGCGTGTCGCGCTGCACCGATTTGGCGTCGCCGATGATTCTTTTGCGTGGGCTGATGCGACGCAATTGACTTCGAAGTCAATTGTAAATAACATCTGCGCCCATTACTCTTTACTAACAATGTCTCGCGAGGAATAGTTGGATGGCTATAAAACTAAAAGAAGGCATGTCGGAAGAACTGGCGCTCGAGACCAGCCATCGGGTTACAGAGGTGGTGGCGGACATCCTTCAAGGGATTACCAAGCATGGTGATGCGCATGTTCGCGAGCTCTCAGAAAAATTTGATGATTGGTCGCCGGCGAGTTTTCGCCTGTCAGACGATGAGATCCAAGCCTGCATTGATAGCCTGCCGGCGGCGACCCTCGCGGATATTCGCTTTGCCCAAGAACAGGTGAAAAATTTTGCACGTATCCAACTGGCGTCGATGAAGGATGTTGAGGTTGAAACCCGCCCAGGTGTGACATTGGGGCATAAGCACATTCCGGTCAACAGCGTGGGGTGTTACATTCCCGGCGGGAAGTATCCTCTGGTGGCGTCTGCTCATATGAGTGTTGCCACGGCGAAGGTGGCCGGAGTAAAAAGAGTGATAGCCTGTGCACCGCCATTTAATGGTCAACCGATGCCGGCAATTATTGCCACGATGGCGATGGCGGGTGCCGATGAGATCTATTGTTTCGGAGGTGTGCAAGCGGTAGGCGCGATGGCACTGGGTACCGAGACGATTGACGCGGTCGATGTGATCGTCGGTCCCGGTAACGCATTTGTCGCTGAAGCCAAACGTCAACTTTTTGGACGTGTGGGTATTGATTTGTTGGCCGGCCCAACCGAAACGTTGATTATTGCCGATGAAATAGGTTGTGACGCCGAAATGGCGGCCACCGATTTGTTGGGTCAGGCTGAGCATGGGCCAAATTCGCCGGCGATCTTGTTGACCAATAGCGAACAATTGGGCAGGGACACGCTGCGCGAGGTTGAGCGGCAATTAGAGACCCTAGAGACGGCCGATATTGCCGGTCGTGCGTGGCGTGATTATGGACAGGTCATCGTGTGTGATAACTATGCAGAGATGGTTGCGGTGGCCGACGATTTGGCTTTTGAACATGTCCAAGTGATGACTCGCGACCCCGATTACTTTTTACATAACATGACTAACTATGGAGCGCTGTTTCTCGGGCCGGAGACCAACGTCGCCTATGGCGATAAGGTGATTGGCACTAACCACACTTTGCCGACCAATAAGGCGGCGCGTTATACCGGAGGCTTATGGGTTGGCAAGTTTATTAAAACTTGCACTTATCAGCGTGTAACAGCCGAGGCAACTGTGGAGATTGGCGAGTATTGTTCACGACTTTGCGACCTAGAAGGGTTTGCCGCGCACAAAGCACAGGCCGATTTGCGCGTTACCCGCTACGCCGATAAGTAATAATTAAGAGGTCAACCGATGCCCAAGCCACTCGCGGGTAAAGTCGTTTTAATAACTGGTGCCGCGGGCGGTATTGGCGCAGCCATTTCTGCGGCTTATGCGGACGCCGGTGCCACCGTGATCGTCGGTTATAACCGTTCGGCAGACAGTGCCAATGCGCTCTGTGCGGCGTTATCGGGTGGCGGGCACGTGGCTAAATATGCGCCAGTTCTGGACAGTGGTGTGCTGCGATCTTTGGCCCACGAAATTAGTTCAGATTTCGGTAGACTGGATATCTTGGTCAACAATGCCGGGGTCACAAAAGTCGTCCCGCACGACGATCTCGACGCACTCGAAGACGCCGATATAGACCGGATATTTAATACCAACGTCCGTGGTTCGTTTGCCTGTGTGCGTGCTTTTCGGTCGTTGTTGGCGGCTAGCGGCGATGGGCTCGTTATCAATATTTCGTCGATTGCAGGCACCACGGCAGTCGGTAGCAGTGTTGCCTATTGCGCCTCGAAAGCGGCGATCGACTCGATGACCAAGTCGCTAGGTCGCGCACTGGCACCTGAGATCCGCGTCGTCAGTATCGCCCCTGGTTGGGTGGCCGGCGAATATGCCAGTCGTGCCGACCCCGCCTATCTGCAACTACAAGTCGACAAAACTCCTCTCGGGCGGATTGCTCGTGGCGCCGATGTCGCCGCTGCCGCGATCGCGCTGTCGACCACTTTGCGCTTTAATACTGGCTGTATTATTCCGGTTGATGGCGGCCGTCAACTGACGTGATGGGCGGTT
>CALGJN010000012.1:0-1528 GCA_937920185.1 uncultured Cellvibrionales bacterium
ATCTCGCGCACCGGTTTCACTGGTGATCTAGGTTACGAGCTATGGGTTGAACCAGCGGCCGCATTAGCGCTATGGGATATGCTGTTTACACCGGTGCAGCAGGGGCTTTTCGATGTCCGTGTGATCGGCCTGTCGGCGCTCGAAATAGCGCGCATCGAAGCCGGTTTTATCATGCCTGGTGACGATTTTAATACGGCCGAAACGACCGTGCGGGCGGATCATGATCGCTCGCCCTTTGAACTCGGCTTGGACTGGTTGGTGAATTTTGATAAACCGTATTTCACCGGTAAACGTGCGTTGTTGCGCGAGCGTGCTCGGCCAGTTTTGCGACGCTTGGTCAAATTGCGGGTGGCGGGCAATAAACCTCCGATGGATTCATTCCTCTACGATGCCAAGCGCGGTCAGCGCATTGGCACGGTAAAGTCGCAAAGCTGGTCGCCGATTTTAAAGAGCAATGTCTGTCTCGCGGATGTCGAGTACAGACGTGGTCTTATGCCCTCTCAGATATGGGCAGAAATATATTACCAAAAGGAATTGGAGTGGCGCGCCACGTGGGCCGAGTGCTTCGTGTCGGAGAAACCTTTTTGGGCGCATCCTAGGCGATTGGAAACACCACCGCAGAACTTTTAGGAGGACTCAGTATGTTGACTGGCAGGTGCGAATGCGCCAGGGTAAAGTATCGGGTAGAGGGAAGTATCCACGACTTTAGTCATTGTCATTGCAGTCAGTGTCGACGCTTACACGGTGCCGCTTTTGCTTCGTTTGGCGGCGTCGCCAAGAGCGACTTCAGTTATTTGTCTGGCGAGTCTGATCTCGCCAGCTATGCATCATCAGATAGCCATAGTCGGCTATTTTGCAGCCATTGCGGCTCGAATATCTTGGTCGCTCTGACCGCCGAACCCGACGATCTCTACCTAGCCATGGGTACTGTGGATGGCGTTCCGGAATGCCCGCCGGGGTATCATATTTTTGTTGGCTCGAAAGCTGCTTGGCACAGATTTGATGATCGGGCGCCGCGTTTCGAGGATCTCCCCGAGGGCTCGTCAGGGTGATTTACGCGCTGGTCAGCAGACTGAACAATTCTTCGATGCAAGCGCGTCAGCGACTCAAGCTGGTGATCTATTCGTTGCTACTGATCAATTTTGCTCTCTACATCAGAAATGACTGGGTAATCTCAAGTCATACCTTAAGCGCCACTAGTACCTTGATAGATTGGACGCGCGCTTTTGCGGTGACCATCGACGAGAGTGCCTGGATTATGTTATTGATTCTGTTTGAGATGGAGACCTATCTGCTGGCGGACAATGCATTATCTAAAAGACAATCGATTTGCATGCAGTTGGTGCGCGGTGTCTGCTATGTCAGCTTGGCACATACTTTGTACGCCTATACAGTTTATGTGGACGAGTTGAATAGTGCGGTGCTAATTCAAGGTGTCGACAATCTCTGTCAACTAGTGGGCCAAAATCTTTCCTACGCCTATAATTTGGTCTACACCAAGCTGGATGCAAACAACTGTGCTGGGCTG
>CALGJN010000013.1:0-6203 GCA_937920185.1 uncultured Cellvibrionales bacterium
GGTCGGTCGTGGCGTGAACCAGCGACCGCGGTGACCTCGAGGATTTGGCCGCGGCGCCATATTTTGAGTTCGATCGGGTTGCCCGGTTTGACGCTGGCGATTTGTGTCATGCTGGTCTGCGAGTTCACCACCTTCTGGTCGTCTATCGAGGTCACTATGTCGCCCGGGCGGAGGTCGACGCCAGCGGTCGGCCCGTTGGGTGCGATGGCGCGTATTAGCAGGCCGTTGATCATCGGAATACTCAAAACCCGAGCGGCCCGAGGGGTCATCGGCACGGCGTCGATACCCAGCCATCCACGAATGACAAAGCCATGCTCTAAAATTTCGTCGAGCACTCGTTGCGCGGTATCCGCTGGGATCGCGAAACTGATCGAATCTGAGCTGCGAATGCTGGCGGTGTTAATGCCGAGTAAATCGCCGTAGACGTCGACCAGTGCGCCGCCTGAATTGCCCGGACTAATGCCGGCGTCGGTCTGCAAAAAGTTTTCAAAGGTGTTGATCCCCAATCCAGTGCGACCGGTGGCGCTGATAATACCTTGGGTGACGGTCTGGCCAATGCCGTGGGGATTCCCGATGGCGAGGACCACATCGCCGATCTTCGCCTGTCCGGGTTGGCCGAGAGCAATCGGCTGCAAGTTGTCGAGTTCTATGCGCAGCACCGCCAGGTCGGTTTCTGGATCGGTACCGACCAGAGTAACCGGTGCGGTGCGGCCATCGTAGAGCATGCCGAGTATTTTTTCAGCGCCGTCGATAACATGGTAATTGGTCAGGATGTAACCATCGCCACGCATGATAACCCCGGACCCCAGCGAAGTCTGTGGTACCTGAGTGCGGCGAATTTGCGCACCAAACACCGGATGCTGTGCCAATGGGTGTTTATTGCCGATCGACGATACTTTGAGCGTGTAGATGTTGACCACCGACGGTGCCGCACGGCCAACCGCTTGCGAATAAGAAACAAAGCCACTCTCGGGCCATAGTGGGTTACTTTGTTGGTCTAGTTCGGTTGTTTGCCGCGTACTAATATTGCCATTGCGTAGTTCTGGAAATGTCATCAATATTAAGGCGGCGACCGACAGCCCGATCAGTGCCGGTATCAGTAGTTGATTTCTTTGGCTGGGACGCATCGCGGGCTCCGGACGTTAGGGTCGACGCAGTAGGTTGGAGAGTTTCGGATCTGGTGTCGAGGATTTGCGAAACACCAGCGATACATGGCCGATGGACTGAGCCAGTTCGCACTTGAGGCTACTGCAGATTTCGTCGCTGATGGCGCGTCGGGATTCGCGGTCGCCAGCAGCGAATTTGATTTTTATCAGTTCGTGGTCGCTGAGGGCGCGGTCTATTTCAGCGACTACCGTATCGCTGAGTCCCTTGGACGCGATGGTGACCACCGGCTTGAGTTTGTGGCCTAGCCGTCGATAATGTTTTTTGTCGCCGTTGGAAATGCTCATAATGATATACTTTGGGTTTGGATGGCTATTCTAGCGAAAATCGACGCATGGCGAAATCTAAAGATCGAAGTTGGATCAAACGACACATCCGCGACCCCTATGTTCAGCAGTCGCAGCGCGATGGTTATCGATCGAGAGCGAGCTACAAACTGCTGGAGATTTTTGCCAAAGATGCCTTGATCAAGCCCGGCATGACAGTAGTGGATCTGGGCGCGGCGCCCGGCGGATGGTCGCAGGTGGCGGCCGAGCAAGTGGCGCCAAACGGCTCGGTGGTGGCGTTGGATATACTGCCGATGGACGGCATTGCAGGGGTTGAGGTGTTGATCGGTGATTTTACCGAAGCCGCGGTCTACGATCGGTTGCTTGAATTGATCGGCGATCGCACCACAGACCTTGTGATTTCCGATATGGCCCCCAATGTTACAGGGGTAAGGGATGTCGACCAACCGCGCAGTATGCATTTGGTCGAACTGGCAACCGAGTTTGCCGTCAGCGTTTTGTCACCCGGCGGCAGTTTTGTGACAAAAATCTTTCAGGGGCAGGGATACGATGCATTTGTACGCGATCTTAGAAGGGTGTTTAATAGGGTCATTGTGAGAAAACCTGACGCATCGCGAGCAAAATCTCGCGAAGTTTACGTGGTGGCCAAGGGATTCGTTGGCCAATAGGGGAATGGAAATGAATGATTTAGCAAAAAATTTAATTGTCTGGTTGGTACTGGCGGCCGTGCTGCTGTCGGTGTTTAACAGTTTTTCACCACCGCCGGCGGACAATAATCTCGGCTATTCCGATTTTGTCGTCGATGTGCAGAATGAGCGCGTTGCATCGGTGGTGATCGAAGGTTTGATCATCGATGGCGAGCGCCGTGACGGCACCAAATTTCGCACCGTACTCCCAACCATTGGCGATCAGGGGCTGATGAAAGATTTGCTCAACCACAACGTCAAGGTGCTGGCGCGCGAACCAGAAACTCCCAGCCTGATATCGCAGTTGCTGGTGGCAGCCTTCCCAATTTTGTTGATTTTGGGTATTTTCATGTTTTTTATGCGCCAGATGCAGGGCGGCGGTGGTGGTAAAGGCGGGCCGA
Organism: uncultured Cellvibrionales bacterium; assembly: GCA_937920185.1. GTDB lineage: Bacteria > Pseudomonadota > Gammaproteobacteria > Pseudomonadales > Porticoccaceae > TMED48. Next base: position 2,539 of record CALGJN010000013.1, read on the forward strand.
TGAGCTTTGGCAAGAGCAAGGCCAAACTGCTGACCGGCGATCAAATCAACACCACGTTTGCCGACGTCGCCGGGGTTGACGAGGCCAAAGAAGACGTCAGCGAATTGGTCGAGTTTCTCAGCGACCCCACCAAGTTTCAGCGTCTGGGTGGGCGAATTCCCAAGGGCGTTTTGATGGTCGGTCCTCCGGGAACCGGTAAAACGCTGTTGGCCAAGGCCATCGCGGGTGAGGCCAAGGTGCCGTTTTTCTCCATTTCGGGCTCCGACTTTGTCGAGATGTTTGTCGGCGTGGGCGCGTCGCGGGTGCGCGATATGTTTGAGCAGGCCAAGCGCCAGGCGCCATGCATTATCTTTATCGACGAAATCGATGCTGTTGGCCGTCACCGCGGCGGTGGCTATGGCGGCGGTAACGACGAGCGCGAGCAGACCCTCAACCAATTGCTGGTTGAAATGGATGGTTTTGAGGGCACCGAGGGCGTGATCGTGATTGCCGCGACCAACCGGCCCGACGTACTCGACAAGGCGCTGCTGCGACCGGGTCGGTTTGATCGCCAGGTCTACGTGGGTCTGCCCGACATTCGCGGGCGCGAGCAAATACTCAAGGTGCATGCGCGCAAGGTACCGCTCGACGAAATCGTTGAGTTAAACGTGCTGGCGCGTGGAACCCCAGGTTTTTCAGGTGCCGATCTTGCCAACTTGGTCAATGAGGCGGCGCTGTTTGCCGCCCGTGGCAACCGCCGCATGGTGTCGATGGAAGAATTTGAAAAAGCTCGCGACAAAATTATGATGGGCGCCGAGCGCCGCTCGATGGTGATGTCGGATAAAGAAAAAACCAACACCGCCTACCACGAGGCCGGCCACGCGATCATTGGCCGCCTGATGCCCGAGCACGATCCGGTGCACAAGGTGACCATTATCCCGCGCGGACGCGCCCTCGGCGTAACCCAGTACCTGCCGGAAGAAGATCGTTACAGCATGAGTCGCCGGCAGATCTTTGGCCAGTTGTGCAGTCTGTTTGGCGGCCGTATTGCCGAGGAGTTGATCGGTGGTCTCGACGGCGTTACCACCGGTGCGCAGAACGACATTGAGCGCGCCACGCAGATGGCCCGTAACATGGTGACCAAGTGGGGCCTGACCGAAAAGATGGGTCCGGTGCTCTACGGTGAGGATGAATCTCAGGCACCCGGCGGAGGCAATACCCATTACTCGGAAGACACCTCCCGTGAAATTGACCAAGAAGTGCGCCAGATACTCGACCACGCCTACGTTAAGGCCAAGGCGCTGCTTGAAGACCACCGCGATGTATTAGAAAAAATGAAAGACGCCCTGATGGAGTTCGAGACTATCGACGCGGATCAGGTCGACGATCTGATGAAGCGCATTCAGGTGCGGCCACCACGCCGTTGGAACGATGACGACCTAAGCGGTGAGTCGGGTGGCCCGTCGGGTGGAGATTCAGTTGGCGAGTCGGACGATAGCGACGAAGAAACCAACACTGCCGGACCGATTGGCGGTGCCGTCGAAGGCGTTTAAAGCATGCTAGACGGCGCAGTCCGCGCGCGCTAACGTTGGCAGTTGCAATGCGGGAGTGGCTGCGCGGGATAGGCACGCGCGGCGTTGAGCGCACTCTGGTAATGGGTATCGTCAACCTTACGCCGGATTCTTTCTCGGATGGTGGCGAACTGTTTAGCGGTTCATCGGTTGACCTTGATCGGGTGCTCAACAGCGTTGGCGATATGCTCGAGGCCGGCGTCGACCTGGTTGATGTTGGCGGTGAGTCGACGCGACCGGGCGCAAGTCCGGTGGGGGTTGCCGAGGAGCTAGACCGGGTGATCGCTGCGATTACCGCCATCAAGCTGCGTTTTGATGTGCCGGTATCGGTCGACACCAGTCGCTCAGAAGTGATTGACGCAGCGGCCGCGGCCGGTGCTGAATTGATCAACGACGTCCGTGCTCTGCAGCGCCCCGGTGCGCTTGCGGCGGCAGTCGACAGCGGTCTTCCGGTGTGCTTGATGCACATGCAAAATCAACCGTCGACGATGCAGAGTCAACCGCAGTACGTCGATGTGGTCGGCGAAGTAAAAGGATTTTTAATACAGCGCAGGGAGCAGTGCATTGCGGCTGGCATCGACGCCAGAGACATTCTTATCGATCCAGGTTTTGGTTTCGGTAAAACCACCGCACACAATCTCACGTTGTTTAAAGCACTCGATCAGTTGGTCGCCATTGGCGTGCCGTTGCTGGTTGGGATGTCGAGAAAACGCATGATTGGTGAACTATTGAACGCCCCCACAGACCAAAGGCTTATTGGCAGTGTTACTATGGCGCTCTTGGCAGCCCAAAAAGGCGCGGCCATCGTGCGCGTGCACGATGTTACAGAGACGGTGCAGGCGCTAAAGATGCTGCATCACTGCGAATGATGAGCGTAGCTCTAGGGCGAAGGCAATAATGGCGAGAAAATATTTTGGTACTGATGGCATTCGTGGGCGGGTCGGTGACTACCCGATTACCGCCGATTTTGTACTCAAGCTGGGCTGGGCCGCGGGTCGGGTACTCACCCGCGATAGCGGCAGCCACAAGCGGGTGCTGATCGGCAAGGATACCCGCGTTTCTGGCTACATGTTTGAGTCGGCGCTGGAAGCTGGCTTGATCTCGGCGGGGGTCGATGTCGATATGCTGGGGCCGATGCCGACCCCAGCGGTGGCTTACCTGACCCGTGCCTTTCGCGCCTCGGCCGGCATTGTTATCAGCGCCTCTCACAACCCCTATCACGACAACGGCATCAAGTTTTTTGCTGCCGACGGCTACAAACTGCCCGACAGCGTCGAGTTGCAAATCGAGCAATTGCTCGACCAACCGCTGCACACCAATCGGTCTGAAGATCTCGGTAGGGCGCGCCGTGTTTCTGATGCTGTCGGTCGTTACGTGGAGTTTTGCAAGGGCACACTGCCCGCCGGATTTGGTCTCAGTGGCTACAAGATCGTGTTGGACTGCGCCCACGGTGCAACCTACAGCGCCGCCCCCAAGGTGTTTAAAGAGCTCGGTGCCAAGGTGACCACTATCGGCGCGGCCCCCGATGGGTTTAACATCAATGAAGGCTGTGGTTCGACGCACATGCAGCCGCTACAGCAAGCGGTGCTTGAACAGGGTGCCGATTTTGGCATTGCCCTGGACGGTGACGGCGATCGTGTGCTGATGGTCGACCACCGCGGCGAAATCGTCGACGGCGACGAGCTGATCTACATTATCGCCGCCTACCGCGCGCGCCGGCAGTCTGGGTGCACCGGCGTCGCCGGTACTTTGATGACCAACCTTGGCATGGAGCTGGCGCTGGGCGAATTGGGTATTCCGTTTGAACGCACCGCGGTCGGCGATCGCTACGTGATCGAAGCGTTAAAAAAGAACCACTGGCACCTTGGTGGCGAGAATTCGGGGCACGTATTGTGCAGTGATATCAACACCACTGGCGATGGTATTGTCGGCGCCTTGCAGGTCATCCGCGCGCTGGACGATGCCGATGTGACGCTGCATGATGCCAAGCATGGGATGTCTAAATTTCCGCAGCAGATGATCAATGTACCGCGGGTTAAATCCATCGATCTGGCCACCGACCAGCAGGTTAAGCGTGCGGTGCTAGACGCCGAGCAGCAGCTCGACGGGCGCGGC
>CALGJN010000014.1:0-6730 GCA_937920185.1 uncultured Cellvibrionales bacterium
CAATCCAACTGCGCAACCAGATCTCGTACTCAGACGTCCAGGTAAAAATACCAGCGACCAAATCGAAGCCATCGCCACTATCGTACGATATACGCAGTTCGTGACTTTCTTGCTCGTAAACTGCGGGGCGGCTAGTGCCATAAAGCATTGCATCGACACCGTCCCAGGTAGAGATAATACTTTCATCGGATTCCCATTGACCGTAGATGTAATCCAGCGTCATGTTTTCATTGATGTCGTATGAGGCTCTGAGGCTGGTAGTCTGGGATTCAAAACTCGCTGAACAAGGCACTTTTGAAATTGTATCGATCGGCGTGATCGCAATACCCGGCAGCGCTAACTCGTTGGCCACGTTGAACGCAGCCGTCGCAATACCGTATTTGTTTTCCGGCCCAAACGATGTCGGCTGATAACAAACGCCGGCAACCTTTCTACGATCGCCCGTAATCGGTACATTTTGATTCGGCGCGCAGTCGAAAAACGCACCCGGCCCGCACAGTCCATGACGACCTCCCGGTTGCGCCGTATTCAGCAATGGAGGGGTATCTTGGGTTACGTCATCCTCGTAATAACTCAGCTGCACTTCCAACGCGTCCGACGGCGTCCACAACAAACTACCGCCCATTGACTGATAATCGTTTTTGCCGTCATCTCTACCCAGAGAGACATTGTGATAATACCCCTCACCCTGATCGCGCATAGCCGCTGTCAATTTCAATGCGACCGTATCAGAGATTCCAAAATTGACCACCGTGTCGAAATAGTTGGTATCAAAATCTTCCAGACCCGCGCGGATTTTGAGCCCGGTCTCGCCGGTCGGACGGCTGCGCGAAACAATAATCGCACCACCGATGGTGTTGCGACCGAACATCGTGCCCTGAGGCCCACGAGCGACCGACACGCTCTCTAAGTCGATGCTGCGCAAGATGGAACCAGAGTTCGCGCCGATAAAGATATCATCGACCACCACGGCCACCGCTGGATCGAAGTTTTTCTCGACGTCAGCAACACCGATTCCGCGCAAAAAGATCGCCGCGTTGCCCCCCGGCCCCTGCGAAGTGTCATCAATAATGAGATTGGGCGCAACGTTGGCGAGTCCTTTAATGTCGCGAGCGAACTGTTGTTCAATCTCGGTTTGACTAAGTGCGCTTACCGCTAGCCCAACATCCTGCAAGTTCTCTTCGCGCTTGCGCGCCGTGACCACGATTTCTTCTAAACCCGCCACAGGCTCTTGCGCAGTGGCTGTCAAAATACTCAAGCCCCCAAATATCAAGGTCGTTTGTAACAATACAGAAATCAGTCTGACCATTGTGTTCCCCCTAGGCACGTCAAGCGCCTTTTTGAATTATGTTAAAAAACCAATAACAGACCCATCTTAATGAATTTTTGCCCTAAGAAAAGTGATATTTTTAATTATTTTTAAAAAAGCAATCGCCGTGACGTGCTAATTCCCTTGGGTGATTCTCGATACTGACTGCGTCATGCACGCAAAGCATTATTTTGCTGGCAGGTGCAGTGTAGTGATTGATAAGAACCCAGATAATGGTGACCAGCTCTCAGTTCGTGAAAATATTCCTATAGAAATTCTAAAGATGCCAAGCAGTCCCTCGCCAAACATCTTTGTGCTGCGCATACTTTTTTTAAAACCCTTATGATTTCATCAAGGCCTTTTATTCCACCCATTTAAATTGCCAATAGCCGACAGCCATGAATAAAACGAGCGGATCCAGCGAGTTGATGGACAAAAAGGGGTCAGGCTTCACCTTACTTGAACTAATGGTGGTCATCGCCATTATTGGCATTTTGGTAGCAACCGCCCTGCCAACCTATACCGACTACACCATACGTACCAAAATTACCGAGGTAATTCTTGCCGGTTCCGAGTGCCGCCTGAGCATAAGCGAACAGCTCCAAGTGCAATCAACGCTGCGCAGCGCGGGAACATGGGGCTGTGAAAACGCCAGTTCACCATCTCGTTATGTCAGTAGCGTTAACACCGATGCAGCCGGCACTATTATTATTGGCATACAGGGCATAGGTAGCGCAGTAAACGGCACCAGCATCTTGCTAAAACCCCAACAACGGATCAAAAACGCCGACGTCATCAGCTTTGGCGATCTAACCGACGGCAAGTCCATATACCGTTGGATTTGCATGCAAAATACTGATGAGGATCCGGCGCTGGCGCTCAAATATCTGCCGAAAACGTGTCGCGCGTGAAAACCAACCCCACGGGCGGGTAATATCAGTCCCTGCCCCCGCCCCCGTTCCCGTTCCCGCCCCCGTTCCCGCAAACGTTGCGCCAAGCCAGCGCTTAGCTCCGGTATTGGATTGAAAAACCATCAACAAGTTCCTATACTCCCACCCGAAGGTTTCCTTCTTTATTGACACGGCGGTCAGCGGAAACGCAACGCTCCATTGCAAAGTGATATTCATGTCCTTGACCACGCACCTAAGCTCACGACCATTTTTGGGTTTACTGGCCACTTGGTTATTGACCATCAGCGTGATTGGCTACCTTTCGATGCACCTCGGGTATACCCAGTTATACGCTGAAAACGGCTTTATGGAGAACCTTCAAGTTATCTTTTTATGTCTGGCTCTGCCGGGTTTCGCGCATGCCGCACTCACCACCGAGCACACCAACAAGACGCTACCCTGGTTCTTGGCCCTACTGGTATTTGCCTTTATCTTCCGCGAACTGGATATCGAAAAATTTAATTCTCCCGCCTGGGCGGCTTTTTTGTTCGCCGGCGACGGTCGAGCGCTCTATCTGTTTCCACTGCTTGGACTGCTGTTAAAGCTGTTGTTTAACGCGCGACACTTTATTCAATATTCCGGCTACTATCTCGACGCTCGATCGATCAGTTATCTAATTCTGGCGGCTCTGTGTTACGGGGTATTTAGTGAGCCGTTCGACAAAAAATACGTGCCGATTACACACTCGGACTTTTGGGAAGAATCTTTAGAAATAGCCGCCACCATGCTGCTTTTCGCCGCTAGCTTTCGCTTATTAACCGCTGATCTAAATCAAATAGCGCGCCAGATCGCTGCCGACCAATCGAGTAGTGGTGCCGCCGACTCTTCGACCGAAGAATCGACTTAAGAAAATTTCCCTATTGAGATAGACCGAGCTAAGCTGACGCCTCTGTTAACTTGCGCAACGCATTAAATTCAAGGAAGCCAGTAATGCCCACCAAACAAGCCAACGTCCTGTGTATGAAATGGGGTACAAAATACCCTGCCGACTATGTCAATCGCCTGTATTCAATGGTCGCGCGAAACCTCAACCGTCCGTTTAGATTCATCTGTCTTACCGATGACGCGCGCGATCTTACAGCAGGGGTCGAGGCGTTCCCGCTACCGGAACTGTCGATTGATCTGGCCGGGCCCGAGCGGGGCTGGAATAAATTGGCGGTGTTTAGCCAGCAACTTTTTGATATCGAGGGACAGGTCCTCTGCCTAGACTTAGATTTGATCATCACCGGCTCGCTGGATGAGCTTTTCGATCACCCAGGCGACGTTATGATTATTCGCGATTGGCTGAAAAAAGACGGTACCGGTAACTCATCGGTATACCGCTTTACCGTCGGCTCGCATCCAGAGGTATTAGCAGAATTCGAGCGTTCCTTCACAACCATTAAAACCACCTATCGAAATGAACAGGAGTATTTATCCTCCGCGTTACTCGATCAGGGTGCGCTCGACTACTGGCCAGACCATTGGTGCAGAAGCTTTAAACGCCACTGTATAAAACCCCTTTCATTGTTTATCGCCCGCGATACCGAAGTACCCGAGGATGCTCGGGTGATCGTTTTTCACGGCAAACCTGACCCCCACGAAGCGATTGCCGGAGTGAGCGGCAAGTGGTATCGACGATTCAAGCCAGCCGATTGGATCGCGCAGCACTGGCGTTAACCGCCAAGGCGTTGACGGCGCTTAGTATCCCTTGACGCTCCAGTTTGACGGGTCTTTACTGATTTTCCCGGATTGCCTTGCCCCGGCGAAAGAAGACAAATGGCCCAGGTTCGCTGTACTTGTGACCCATCAGAATACGCCGTTCGATCTCATCCAAGACGACGCGCGTGATTCTTGGCAATTCAAGTTGTCGCGCTTCGTCGAGCGTGACCCAGTGAATTTCCAACAACTCGCCAGACGCCAGCACTGGCCGATGATTCGACAAAATTAAAGGGTCTGCATCGGCCATAAAAAAGCGCGAATCAAAACGTCGATTTCGATACGCTGGGGTAATCGCTCGAGCGATAAAATGCAAAGTGTCTAGGCGCGGATTCATGCCCTGTTGAAGAAACGCCCGCCAAGCATGAGACCTCGTCTTTATTGGCGTAGAGCCGTCCTCGCCAACGGTTATCCCGGTTTCTTCGAAAGTTTCTCGCACCGCAGCCATCGCCAAAGCTCGCGCGCGGCTGGGCGAACAACCCAGCATTAAACGCGCCAAAACGTCTGGGTGTAAATCGCAGGGAGGTTTGATACGCGCGTCGGCAGCGTCTACTTTACCACCGGGGAAAACAAATTTATTGGGCATAAACGCATGATTAGCCGAGCGCTTGCCCATCAATATTTGCGGCTCTGCCTTGTCCCTGCGAACCAGAATCAAAGTAGCCGAATCGCGTGGGCGAGCCGCTCGACCGGCCGGGCGCAGCTCGCTCTCAGCGAGGTACTGAGAACGCTGTAAGCTACCCTCGGGGACATTCAGTTGATTAGACATCGATGTAGATTACTCTTATATCCCATAGGTTAACGGCGCAGTTCTTGATCGAGTTAACGTGGATTGCTGACATATATCAAGCTTTTCTGGTGATCGCTAAAAAGCTAACGCACTCCACTTTATACAATTAATCCAGAATGGGATCATACAGTTATAACCAAACAAAGACATCAGCAACCGAGGTTTTATGGGCACTGAAAACCAATCCATAGAGCGCGACCAAACTATCCGTTGTGCAATACTCATTGCCGTCGTTCAATTCGAGCCGACTCACCCTATTTGTCGTTTACTTTGGGCCAATTGCAGATGACCAACATTAGGGATTCCACTATACTCCGCCGTTATAAAGGACTGTTTGAGGACAACAAAGACAATGACCAACCCCGCTGAACGTATCGAAATCGAGGCCGCCGTATTCCGGAAGCTCATCGCACATCTGGACGAAAATAGTCAGGTACAAAATATTGATATGATGATTCTTGCCAACTTCTGTCGCAATTGTTTGGGTAAATGGTATTCAGCAGCCGCTACCGAGCGCGGCATAGAAATAGAATACGAGCAAGCGCGCGAGGCTATCTATGGCATGCCCTATGACGACTGGAAAAATGCGCATCAACTACCGGCCACGGCTGCGCAACTCGAAAGCCTTAAAGCGCGACAAAAAACCATTTAATTCAGGCTGTGCGTTGTGCCCACAATTCATCAAACTTGAGTCATTATGCGCTCTAACCACCTGTGCCTGCGGTCTGTGAACCGGCCCTGCGATTGACTGCTCGAGGAACGAAATACGCACTTTGTATTTTGAATCGCGCGCTTTGACAGTGGTTTTTAAATCATCAATAGTGCTCGAATACGCCCTCAAAACAACCTATCCAACTCTCGAGGGTACGCCTATAACGGGTTAAATTACCTGTCTAGGTCACAGCGGTCACAAGGCAGTGAAATAATATAAGTGGCTGCTGCCAACTCCTTTTTAGCGATGCGTTTTACTTCCGTTATATCTGTCGATGGCGGCGCCTAAAAACCGCCAAGATGTACCAAAGGAGCGTCCGTCCCATTGGCCAAAATGCGGATTTTATCATCGTCAGCAGAAAATTTGCCCTCTACCGAGGGCAACCAAAGGCCGCAAGCGCTATCTTGGCCTTGGTCGACCAGTGCAAAATATTCGCCCATATTTACCCCAGCACCCCAGCACCCTCGTCACCCTAAATCCCAGTCTGACCATCAGTGTACCGCGCGGTTGGCACATCAGCGGACACTACACCCTCGCTTTCAGGCACATAGCCCGCCATTTTAGCAACAAACAATCCGCCAACCGCAAGCGCCGCCATGGCCGCGATAACGATAAAAACTTGCATGCCGATGACGCCTATAAAGACCAAAAGGTAACCGATGGCGATCAGCAATAACACCAAAAGCAACGCGCTCACGAAACGATGGTTACTCTCGACGATCAAATACAGGCACGGAATTAACACCAACGTGATGCCCGAGGCAGACAAAATCCCAAAACTAAGCGATAGCGCCATCGGAATGACAAATTGCGCCTGAACGCTGGTCTCAAAAAGAATCGGAAAAAGGCCAACGAAGGTCGTTAAGGTGGTTAGCAAAATGGCTCTAAAACGCCGCCCGCCGGCGTTTAAAATAGCCTCCGACGCAGACAAGCCATCTGCTCGCCCGCGATTTGCAAACTCGACTAAAATGAGACTGTCGTTGACCACCACACCCGCTAAGGCAACTATACCCAGACAAGAAAGTATATTAATGGGAACGCCAAATAGCATATGTCCAAACACCGCTCCAATAAAGCCAAATGGAATCACCGACATAATAACGATGGGTTGGACGTAAGATCTTAGAGGCACCGCCAATAATCCGAAGATCATAAAACAACCCGCCAGCATTGCAGTCGCCATTTTGACGTAATACTCGTTAGTCTCGCGAGAGCTACCACTCAATCGAAACTCAACGCTTGGGTATTTTTCAAATAACCCAGGTACGAAA
>CALGJN010000015.1:0-6745 GCA_937920185.1 uncultured Cellvibrionales bacterium
GGCGATTGGACGCGGCCAATGGACCTTGATTGCGCGGCAGATGGCGTTGATTATTGAAAAAGGTCAGAATACGGCTGACAAATATTCAAATAGCGATGATCGTGTTAGGCTCTAATTTAAATTGGAAGCTTTGCTTTCCCAGTAGAACCTTTGGTTTTCATAGACACCCGTTGCGAGACTTTATTATGCAGACTTTTCGCGCCCATTACGTCGCCCTGATGGCGACTGCCTTGTATTCGCTGTGTGCCTATTCGCAGGCCCAGTCCCCTGATGGATTGCCGCAAAGTTCGTCTGCAATCGTCGAGGCGACAGAGGCCTCAACCGCCTGCCGCGACGGCAGTGGACGCCTGCTAGGTAACGCAACGGCGATGACTGATGGCGTTGCCGCTGATGATTTACGCCTGCGCGATGTGGTGGTGGTGGGCAATAATTGGGACGGCACCATCGATCTTTATGATCCACATACCTATCGATGCATCAAAGTACTGGATGCGGTGCCCGATAGAGAAGAACGCCTCAAAGAACTGGATTCTGGGTTTATACGACGAATCATGTCGTGGTTTATCAAACACCTGATTGGCGAGGGGCATCATCAAATGGTAGACGACATGTTTACCTCGCATGATGGACGCCAGTTATTTGTTTCGCGGCCGAGTTTTGCCGACGTGGTGGCGCTCGATGTCAACACGGGTGAGATTGTTTGGCGGACGCCGGTGGAGGGTTCGAGATCGGACCATGCCGCGATTTCACCCGATGGACGAATATTTTTGGTGTCGGCTTCCACCGCCCGCAAGGTGCATGCCATCGATACTGCCACTGGCGAGATTGTCGGTGGATTTTCCTCCGGGGAAAGTCCGCATGAAAATACCTATTCCCGCGACGGAAAAAAAATCTATCACGCCAGTATAGGTAAGGTCTATCTCCCCACGACTAGCGGTTGGTTAGACTGGCTCAAGGGCGATCGCTATTTTCAAATCGTCGATGCCGACAATTACCAGGTCTTGCAGCGGGTGGATATGGCCGAAAAGCTTGAGGCCTTCGGCATGCCGTGGATCGACAGCGCGGTGCGGCCAATGGCGGTGGCTCCCGACGGCAAGTTTGTGTACATGCAGATTTCATTTTTTCACGGTTTTGTTGAGTACGACACCCAACGTCAAGTCGTTACACGGGCCTTAAATCTGCCGGTGCCTGCGGCGATTCAAGCCTTGGATTTGAGCGATTACCAATTAAATTCTGCTCATCATGGTCTGGCGATTAATCATGCCGGAACGCAGCTTTGCGTCGCAGCGACAATGTCGGGTTATGCGGCGATCGTCGAGCGCGCGTCATTTGCATACCGCAGCGTTAAATTGTCCGAGCATCCACTCGATGCTAAACCCTATTGGGCTACTGAGAGCGCGGATGGTAAATACTGCTATGTGTCGGTGAGCGAGCAGGATCGTGTTGCGGTGATCTCTTTTGAGGAAGCCCGTGAAGTGGCGAGTTTCCCAGTTGGCGATCACCCCCAGCGCGTGCGCACTGGCAAATTGTGGTTGCCGTAATATTTGCGTTAAAAGTTGACTGTTAAGTCGGTGGGCTGGCAAGGATTTTAGAAGTGACTTAGCCAACGTTGGATTAACTGCCTCGACTAACGGTGGGATTTTGCGCTAAGGCTCTAAAATATCTGTCAAATACCGCAAAAAAAATCTTTTTAGAAAGCCTATTGGATATACTTACGGATGTGTCGCACACATACACGGGCTTTAAGGGTATAGATCGGTTTGCAACGTTTTGAATACACCGTAGTCGGCTCCGCTGGCGGTGACTACGGCGTTTAGACATAAACATAAGCTCGATGACAGTCATTCTGCGGCGTTGGTGGGATTAGATAGTTTGAGACTAATCCGCAGTCCGCGAGAGGGTTGTACATAAATAAAAGTTGCATACTCTAGTCGGCGCCAGCCGTTGAGGACAGGCTAATGGACGAAAAAGAAAAAATCTTTAAACACTTGCAGGACCGCCTATCTTCGGTCTCTGATCGGGAAGACAAAGAGGGCCGGGAAGAGATAGAAAAGCGCATTGCGTTGGCGCGGATTTTTTTACAGGCGCAAGAGCGCTACGATCAACTCAAGCAGCAACACGAGGTCGCTAAAAAGGATTGAGGCGGTGACTACTGGTTTGGCGATGTAATCGACTTAGACTTCGGCTGCAGCGGCGTGCGAATACTGCCTTGGCGTCAACATTCGAGCTGTGCACTGCGGTTGAGAAGGGTGGTTAACTCGGCTTCAGGGACATGCCCGTCGAGTTGCAAGACCGGGTGACCATGGGCGTTAAAAATCAGTAGTTTGGGGACATTAAGATCATCTAGCGCGTTGCTTAAATTACGATTAATCAAAAAAGCAGGAAATTTATTTTGACTTCGTTTGAGCGCTCGTAGCAACGGCTGTTTACGTTCGCCAATACCGATCATAACCGGTGCCAACGCCGGGCAAGTGGCGACAATTTTTTTCAAAACGCGGTGTTGGGCATGGCACCAATGGCAGTTTTGTGTAAATAGCGCCATGGCTATAATTTTTCCTTGGAGCGCACTGAGATCGCGGCGTTCGGAACTGCTGAGAGATTCGAACGTTTCTGAGTAGATGACTGCGGTGGCCGCTGCAGCCGTAACCTCAATGGCAGTTGGGTCTTGATCAGTATTTGCGCGTGTCATCGGCACCAGCAAGCACAGCAGAACGAGGCTTTTTGTCGCTAGGTTAAAGGCCCATTGAGGAGCACGTTGACGGGCCATATAGATAGCGATCATAGATCTAGATCGAAGCCGATATAGGCCGTTCTGCCGCGCAGTGGTGCGTAGATATAGGTCACATCATAGCCACCTTCGGCGTCGTACATCAGTGGAGAACTTTCATCTTTTGCCTGACTGTAGTCGAGAAGATTAGTCGCCCCCAGATATACCTGAACCTTAGGAGTCAGCTGATAACCAACTTTTAGATCAACATTTATGTAGCTCGGCACGCGTTGCGGTTTAGCACGATCGGCAGCCTCGTTCTCGTAACCGCTATAATTGTAGTCGCGAAGGTCTCGGCTGGCGATCGTCGAGGCGCTGGCGATGATGCGCCAATTCGCGCTGTTCCAAAGGCCACTGAGGGTCGCTCTGCGCTCTATAGGTGCAATCCCAAAGCTGTCTTTAAAGGTGCGGTTGTAACGGTATTGTTCAGCGCTGATGCCAATATTGAGGCTTTCGCTCATTTGGTAGTTGAGGGTCCAGTCGACAGCATCCACTCGGGCAGTCGCGTCGAGTTGATCGAGCACAGGGACCCCCTCGGCGTTTATGCCAAGCGTCGCTAGATGATCGACCTCGGTGCGGGCAACAGATAAGGTCGAGACGATTCGCTCTGCGGTATAGTTCAATGAGTAGTTGTAGCCGATCGACCGCTCTAATTGGTCGACGGCTACCTGATAGCCTTTTTCGCTATCAAGAATACCGTGGTCGCTTTCAAAAAATGACAGCGGTGCCCGGTAACCGCGGCCAATCGAAAGACGTGATTGCCAGTCGTCATTATGTCTAAAACGCATGTCCAGGCGCGGAGACAAAAGGGTTTCGCCAATTTCATCGCCGCTGACGCGACTGTCGATAAAATCTGCGCGCACGCGATCGAGGCGCAGGGCTAATTCGAGGCCAAAATAATCGGTGGGTGTCCAGCTATCTTGCACATAGAGGCCGAGTACATCGTAGTCAAAGCTGTCTGCCATATAGTCGGGGTTGTCGATTAATGCCTGCGATCGCGAGCGCATCGATTCGCTGCGGTTGTCGATTCCAAAGGTCAAAAAGTGCTGGTCGGATAATTCATAGTTAAAGCGCATATCGGCATAGCGCATAAGGTCGTCTGCGTAGTAGTCTATCCCCTCGTAATACGAATCTTGAACATGCGCGATATAGGCCATACTCCAAGTAACATTGAGTGCCGAGGGGAAGTCGTGCAAAAGGTTGATAATCACTTCGTCGCGGGTGCTAGAGACCCATTCGGTAGTTTCCCAGGGGTTGCCAATGTAGCGACCTTGAACGTCGCCAGCGGCGAACAATTGTCCTGAATCGCCGTCACTCTGTGACTCAATGGCCCGTTCAATGGAATGTGCGGTATCGCCTAAAACGGGTCCGCCAAACACCTCGGAACGCGTGTGATTAACTCGTAGCCGCAAGTTAGTACGATAGTTCATATCGTAGGAAACAGCCCCGGTGATCGATTGATTGTCTAAATATGGAGATTCGCTAACACCGTTGTTATCGCCGTCGTATTGATCGCGCGAGTCAACCTGGACTACCAAGTTGGCTTGCACATCGCCGCCTTGGTTTAGGCCGGCAATAAATAAGGATGCCTTGTGATAGCCGAGTTCACCTCCGGCGACGTCTAGCTCGATCTGATTCCTCGTCGGAATCTGGGTCACCATATTGATGGTGCCGCCGATGGCTTCGGGTGCGATCAAGGATGCACCAGCACCGCGGGCAATGTCGACAGTGCCGATGCCTGCCATGGCGACAGCGTCCAAACCGTAAAAACCCGACAACATGGTATGCAGGGGAATACCATCGATCAACACGTTGGTGTGTTCGCCCTTCAAGCCATTGATCATGACCCGTTTAGCGCCACACATAGAGCATTCATTGGAGACTCTGACACCGAGCGCTGATTGAATAGCCTCGGTTAGGTTGGCCGCCTGACGATCTTTGATTTGCTCGGCACTCAACAATTCCGTTTTCGCGATGCTGTCCTTGAGTTCCCCAGCTTTGTACAGGCGCTGCCTGACGCCTTCTACGACAATAGATTCTATCAAGCTGTCGGCGGTTTTTGGCGCCAGCTCTTGAGTTAGTGCTAGACTCGAAAACAACCAAGTGGTGACTGCCGCAGAACCCAGCGCTGTTAGCAATATAGTTTTGTTCATAAATGACTGTCTTAGGTAGCTTTTTTAAGTGGACCTTGAATATCCTGATAACTGCCAAAAAATGTAGCATGAGCTACGGTTAATGTAGCAGTGGCTACGGATTATGCCGAGAGTATACTTGTATAGCAACAAACTTTTCTGATTGGGGGTTGTTTGAAAGAAAAAGTCAAAGCTCGCTCGGTTCCTTTTTCGAAGACCCGCAATCGCCATGCCAATGAAACGGCTGAAGATTACGTCGAGGCGGTGGCAGAAATTATCGAGGAGTCAGGCGAGTGCAGAGTGCTGGATTTGGCGCGACATTTTAACGTCAGCCACGTGACTGTTTCGCGAATAGTCAAACGATTACAAGATCAACAACTGTTGTATTCACAACCCTATCGTCCGGTCGAGTTGACCCCTAAAGGCGCTAAATTTGCCAAGCGCGTTAGGGAACGTCACGCGGTCGTTCTTGCTTTCTTAATGGCGCTTGGGGTGGACAAATCCAGTGCCCAGATTGACAGTGAGGGCATTGAACACCATGTTGGGCCAAAAACATTGGCGGCAATGAAACGATTTTTAGAGTCATAAGTCTGGCTTACTGTGGCTTGATCTGTCGGCAGATTAAGCATCTGATATAAGCATTCGCTATGTTAATTGACCGCGTTACGCAGCAAAGACTGTGGTTTAGTGCCGTTTTTTAATCGCTAGTTGGCTTAAAATGATGCTTTTATCTGGCTTATATGCCGCCGCAATTTGCGCCTAAACATAGCCAGTAAAAAACCCAGCGCCAATTAAAAGTCCGCTGGTCGCCGGGAGGTGCACTCGCTTGTCGCGCTTAGAGGATGGTTTTTCACTTCTCGAATGCCTTTTAGTTGCCGGCCTATCTTTGGTTTTAATGTCTGGGGTCGCCACCCATTTTGAACGCTTAGACGGACATCGGCGGGTCAACATGCAACTTTGGGAAATCCGCCGTGGGCTAGAATTAACGCGTAGCATGGCGCGATCCCAAGGACAAATTTGGACCGCTTGTTTTAGCAATGACGACGATCGCTGCGTGCGCAGTTACGGAGTGCGCTGGCAGGTATGGCGAGACGATAATCAAAATCGTAGGTTGGACATTGACGAGAGGGCAGTCAGTAAAGTGGTGCTCGATAGACTTGATCTGTGGATCAAGCTGTCGGCGTCTAGACGTTCTTACGTGCGATTTAAACGCTCGGGTGAGGCTTTGGAATCGGGTAATTTCTTGGTCTGCTGGCGGAACGGATTAGATTACTACCCGCGCAAGGTGATTTTCTTTCGTAGTGGGCGTATTCGCTTTTCCAATAGCACTGAACAGGCCAAAATTGCGATAGATGATTGTCCCCAACCGGCGGCAAAGGCGGTTGTTAAGATGCCAGCTTAGAGTTTCTGGACGATCGTGGTAGGCGCGATACAGCGTTGCCGCGGGTGCAGGGCGGGGAGAGGGTAAATTTTTATATACCTGCAACCATCTGGAGGCGCCTCGAACGCGGGATGAAGTCGTTGACCGATAGGATGACTGGACGACTACTCGATTTGGCTATTGCGCGATCAAGAGAGCGCTGAAGCCAATCGTGCGCCGCAATTCAGCATGCTTAGCAATACAGTCGGCGTAGCAGTCCAATGTGCCTTGTGTTACAAATTAGCGGTACAGTCGAGGCCTATCTGCTGGCGATGTAGGTTAGTTCCGGACGCTCTCTGAATTTTGCATCACACTAGCCAAGTACCGGGGTCATTGGCGCGTCTGGGCCATTCCGCTCGGCGAACTATCCACTGGCGATAAGTTATGTCGCTGCGGTCTACTAGCGGCGATAATCTCGAGCATTAG
>CALGJN010000016.1:0-10702 GCA_937920185.1 uncultured Cellvibrionales bacterium
CATTAGGCTTGGAAATCTCGATAAAAAACATCAAGTGCATTCTTTCGTTTTCGGCCTCGGCTAGCAGTTCTCTGATGTCGGCACCGTAGCCAGTTTTCATTTTACGTAAACTTGCAAAATGCAAAAGCACGCCTGCGACCATTCCTGGCACTCCGGCAACCGTTTCCAGAACCACGGCTCTGTGTCCATACCTTTTAGCAAAAAATGTATCGGCGATCATCCTAAAGAATTTGGTCATAGACCTTGCCACTGCGTCTCTCATAAAGGGCCCTAACGCTTGCGCATGAAATTTAATAACTGTGTGTGTTAGAGTGCTACGTGAAAAGTCTGCTGTTGGATTGCACGCCGCGTTCGAGACGTGGTTGACTAGAAACTTAGTCTGCTGCTGTTCAAAAACACTGACTGTTTAAAACTATTAGATGGACGGTGATGATCAATTGTCTAATGTTGAGTATTTTACGGGGAGCCGCAAGTCTCCCTTTCATTTTTCTAGACACTGCATAAACAATGATATGCCCGATGTTGATTACCCTTTATGCTGATCTCTATCAAACGTCCTTAGAGCTGCGTCGGTCTAGTCGCAACCTCTGTTATTAAATCCTTTTCTATCACATACAGACATCTCCGTTGCGATGCCTAGATCGCCTTGTTGTTGCATCCACTGGGATAATTCCTTTTTTAGCGCTGCGACTTGGCGTGAGTATTGGGGTGCAGCAATGATATTGTTTTGTTCAAATGGGTCTTTGATAACATTATAAAGTTCAAATTCTGGCCGTTTAACATATCCCGCATAGTTATCGTTAGACACTTTTTTCTCTTCGGTAAGCTCGTCTTTAAACCAGCTGTCACCGGTCAGAATACTTGAAAAGTTATTTTCTGGTAAAAGATTATGTATTAATTTGAATTCCTCACTCCGCACTGAGCGGATGGGATATGGCGCGCCATCATGAATATTGAGGCTTGTTTGCACTCCAAAAACATGGATTTTATGTTCGCTTGCATCACCTTGTAAAACGGCTTTAAAACTTCGGCCATCAAGATCTTTAGGTATGGTGTTAGAGGCTAAGTCGGTTAGTGTGGGAACGACGTCGACGTATTCAACCATTGCATCAGTAGTTACATTAGCCGCTATTTTATTAGGCCAGCGAATGATAAAGGCATTACGTAGGCCTGCATCATAGTTAGTCCATTTACCAAATGGCAAACTACTGCCTTGCTCGCTGGTGAAAATAAGGATGGTGTCATTTTTAATGCCGAGTTTGTCTATTTCATCATCGATTAGGCCAACTTCACGATCTAAGTCAGACACCTCGGCTAAGTATTGTGAAAGACGGTCGCGAAGACGCGGCGTGTCATTTAAAAACACCGGCAGCTCTAATTTATTGGGTGGATAAAGATCTGTATCACCTCTATTCCATGGTAGATGTGGATTAGCTGAGGCTATGACTAAGAAAAATGGCTGCTTTTTATTTCTCGACATAAACTTTCGGGTTTGCTGAATACCAAATGACGACTCTCCTTCAGGGCCATTATTTGCCTTACCTGAGCGCTCAAAAGGAAACGCTTTGTGCGGGAATATATGGCCTTTGCCCGAGATTCCAACTCGATAACCCAGTTCTCTAAAGTAATGCGCAGCACTTTTTACGCCCTCGTAAACACGAGTATGATTTCCGTAGGCGCCATTTCGTACCGGATAAATGCCTGTATATAGCTGCATTCGAGTGGGTGCACACATCGCTGATGCAGTAAATGAGCGGGTAAACAACATACCTTCACTGGCGATTTTGTCGATATTAGGTGTAATGGCATTTTTAGGGAGGTGGTTAAATCGCTGGTGGTAGCTGCCCACATCAAACCAGCTCATATCATCAGCTAAAATCAGTATGATGTTGGGTTTGCTATGCGGCTTAGCTACCTTTCTAGCGGTATCTGATGCAACCGTTGAGGCGCTGCCGATTAACAAAAATAATGTAAGTAACGCAATATCACCTATTTTTATAAATGGCATTTTAATCTCTCAAAAGCCTGGGTTGAATCTTTGCGTTTATTGGTCATTAAAATGATCGATACAAAAATAATCATAATGAACGCTTAGACGTTATGTTACATCGACCGCACTTAACCCAAACTGTGAATAGAAAACACTTGAAATACGCCATCACCGAAGGCCTATAGTATCTGTTTTAAAATCTTGGGGCTAGTTGCGCCCATATAGACGATCGTTAATGATCACGAACCATTTTGGGTCCACTAAAGATCGAGTTAAACACTCTTAGTGAGTATTAAAAATCAAAAAGTAAGGTCGGAACAGACCGTGACGGTATTGCAATGATCGGTGGATAAAAGAGCCGTGATGTGGGTGAAAGGTATGCAACACAGATTGACGGGAGGGCTAGGCAAGTTGGTTCAAAAATAGAGGCTTTATTCTAGACCACCGCACTTAATTAACTACACACAGCCGAGCCGCTCAGCGCTGGCTACATGACACTGGGAGTGCTGTGCTTTTTAGCCTGTAAGCCATTAATTTATCAAGTGAAAAATTGGTCGGGACGGCAGGATTTGAACCTGCGACCACCACACCCCCAGTGTGGTGCGCTACCAGGCTGCGCTACGCCCCGATTTTGTGAGGCCATCATACACATTGAGGCCGTTTATGCAACCAACGAGAGCGGTAACAACGCGTCACACAGAGGATGCACCGGCAGGCCGAAACAGGCTACCCGCGATGGTCGTTACCACATTAATTATAAGGCGAATTATGCGTTTGGCTTGATCTCGCGAAGGAGTTCTTCCAGCTCGCTGATGGTCTGATCGACCAGTTGCTTGTAAGGAGTCATCTCTTGCTTCGTCGGTTCGCCCTCGAGTCGCTGGCGGGCGCCACCGATAGTAAATCCCTGCTCATAGAGTAAGGATCTAATCTGACGAATCAATACCACATCTTGACGTTTGTAGTAGCGGCGATTGCCGCGTCGCTTGACTGGATTAAGACCGGGAAATTCCTGCTCCCAATACCGTAGGACGTGTGGCTTTACACCACACAGCTCGCTGACTTCACCAATGGTAAAATAACGCTTCCCAGGGATTACCGGGAGGACATTATTATTACTCGGTTCCAGCATAGTTCTCGACCCTAGACTTCAATTTTTGCCCTGGTTTAAAGGTTACAACCCTGCGCGCCGCAATAGGAATCTCTTCGCCGGTCTTTGGGTTGCGTCCCGGCCTGCTACTTTTATCGCGTAGCTCAAAGTTTCCGAATCCGGACAACTTAA
This sequence comes from uncultured Cellvibrionales bacterium, assembly GCA_937920185.1. GTDB lineage: Bacteria > Pseudomonadota > Gammaproteobacteria > Pseudomonadales > Porticoccaceae > TMED48. The sequence continues at coordinate 3,270 of CALGJN010000016.1, forward strand.
CATTATCATTGTTTTCGAGCGCTGAGCCTATCTCACCATAAAATTTCTCAACGATCTCTTTGGCCTCACGCTTATTGAGTCCAAGTTCGTCAAACAGCATCTCTGCCATATCAGCTTTGGTTAAGGCACCCATTTACACGCATCCACTGGTTGTTTCTATATAGCTACGCAAATTATATCCACCGCCTGTGTTTTTTTGATTCACTGTACGTTAGATTTTCGCGCTTTGCCTCTTCGCATACATCGTGTAAGGGTGCGCGAAGTCGAATAAAACGTCAAGTGCATTCTGCTATATTTGCGGCAATAAGCCATAACATTTTCAATCGCCAGTATCAGCTACGCTGTGCACTTAAAGGTTTGTCATGCGCATAACCACAAATACCGCGCGCTTGAATACAATGCCTTGCACCAATGCATATAAACTACACGGCTAACATATCAAGCATCAACCTTAACAACAACCGGTTATGGCGACTGAGTTGATTGGTTTATAGCCCAGAAAATCCCCTGATATGTGGCTTCCCAGCGACTCGACGATATCGCCCTATTAACGTATCCGGTCATAGGGATCCGGACATGGGGATCACGACATAGCGTGCCATCCATAATCGCCTTTAATCAAATTACTCGCGTTGCCTACCACACAGCTCAAAGTCATTCTACAGCGTGAACCCAGCGCGCGAATAACCCACATAACCTGGCCGAACTCCCGGCTTGCTATCGGCCCATGACACAAATCATCGTAGCCGCAAAAATTCGAAGACAAAACGCGCCAGAAAATTGCCCTAATAAAGCGCCATATCGATTTATAATCGACCCGATTGACATAGCAGACTAGCCATAAAACAAAGCACTTTTTTACTACCATTAAAAATTTAGTTTGAATTTTGTTTAATTTTATTTGAATAGTGACACGTGCATACATTATTGTTGAATGGAACTAAATAGATATAAAAGGTCTGAGGATGAATACTATGGGGAAATTTAAACTTACCGCTGTCAGCCTGCTCGCGTCCGCGTTAGCAGCTAGCGCCTTTGCACAAAGTGCTATGGCCGCTGATGACGATCAACAGAATAAAATGCAACTCGAAGAAATCGTGGTTACATCGCGCAAGCGGGAAGAGTCAATTCAAGACGTGCCGATCGCTGTGACAGCGATTACCGCTGACCTGCAAAATTCCTCCGTTCGCGACTTACGCGACCTCGAGGGGTTGATTCCAAACGTTCAAATCCGCCATTCCATGGGCCGAGTGGGCAGCCACGCTATTTCAATTCGTGGTATTGGCTACAGCAACGACGAAAAGAGTTTTGACCCCGCGGTGGGAGTCGTTTTAGACGGCGTGGCTATGACTACGACCACGGGTACCCTACTAGACAACTTTGACATAGAAAAAGTTGAAGTAGCTCGTGGACCCCAGGGAACGCTGTTCGGCAAAAACACCATCGCCGGCGTTGTCAGTGTTCAGCGCTCTGACCCAACCGGTGAAGTTGGCGGCAAGGTTAGTGCAACCGTCGGCAATTTTGGCCGTAGTGACGTCAAGGCAATCTTTAATGTGCCGTTAGTCGAAGATGTGCTGGCAGCCAAGCTGTTTGTGAATAGCCTCAAGAGCGATGGTTACATTTACAGCACCACATTAAAGAAGGATGTAGGCGGGCAGAATCACCTGAGCTATGGCGCCAAGTTTTTATTCACTCCAAACGATGACTTAGCGGTCAAGTTGACCGTTGAAACGATCGATGATAGCAGCCAAAACGGTGCCTTTAGAAACATTTCCGGTATGGCCTCTGACCGAAAGAAAGCTCTCCAAGACGGGTACCTAGGCCCCTGGGAGAGATTTACCCCATTGATCTCCATTCTCTCTGGGCTCGAAGCTGCTCCATTTCGAGCGGACGCCTACTCACGCTTGGCAGCCATCCCCGAATACGGCGGCGCAGACTGCCTCATGAGCAACGATCCGGACTCAACCTCTGACACTAGCAGTGCCCTGCAAGAGAACACTGGGCAGATCGACACCGACGCTGTAACCCTGCAAGTGGATTATCAGTTGAGTGACGACTCTTCGGTCACTTACATTTATGGTTATCGTGACACTTACGAGGAAGTATATTGGCCTTACACAGGCAGTCAGTGCGACTGGCTGAACGTTGACAACAGAAATTGGAACGACCAAGAAAGCCACGAACTTCGTTTCAATAAATCGACTGACCAGTATGACTTGGTTGTCGGACTCTATAGCATGGAAAACGGCTACACCCAGGATTGGTTTACCTACGACTTCTGGCCCTACCTTCGCTCCGATGAGTTGCTGACCTCAATGTATGGCGCAACCGACGAAGAGATTGCAGCCTTGAACGGTGACTTCGGCCAAAACATATGGCAGCAGCAAGAGGCCTCAAGTTCTGCGATATTTGGACAGCTCGACTACCGCATCAATGACGCCCTAGAGCTAACTGTCGGTCTGCGTTACACCAAAGACGAAAAAGATTTTTCAGCTAGAGGCTTTTGTATCGCAGCATCAACGACGCGGGACAGCATGGACTGGCAGAACTGTATCCACGGTAAAGGGCAAGTCGGCAACTGGGATATCTCCGAATCAAAAACCACGTGGAAAGTGGGTATGGGCTACAACTTGAGTGAGAGCACTCTCGCCTACGCTTCAGTATCTACTGGCTTTCACAGCGGCGGATTTTACGGAAAAAACCAGCGCCTAGTGGATTACGCACAGTCCTATAGACCCGAAGAAATCACCAGTGCTGAATTGGGCATCAAGACCGACTTCAATGACGGGCGATCGCGTCTAAATATGGCAATCTTTAATAGCGTCGTTGAAGACCTACAAGCTATGACCACCGTAGAGTCAACCGATGGCACCGCAGTGTCAATTGCCTACAATGTGGGTGAAGTCGAGTACACAGGACTCGAAGTAGAGTACACGACGATTCTGACTGAAGACTTCTCAGTTAGCGCCAACATGGGCTACTTAGACGCGAAATATAACGAGTTCTTTACCGATTTGGCCGGCAGAAATAGCGGTGTAGGTTATGACAACAGTCACCTGACGCCCAAACAAGCGCCAGACATGACCTTCGGGTTAACTGCGGTTCACAGCATCGATTTTGCTGGCGGCTCATTGACCTCTAGCGCGGCCTACAGTTGGACCGATGATTTCTATACACAGGAAGACAACGATCCAGTCTCTTTGGTCGAAGCCTATGGCAAGCTGCATCTCAATATGGCCTTCGAAAGAGATGGCTACAAAGTTGCTGCATGGGTAAATAACCTGACTGACAAGACTAATTTTGTTCCTAGGGTCACCTCTACTCTGCTGCAATACGCGCAACAAACCCAAGGGCGTGCCGTTGGCGTCGAGATACAAGTCGAGTTTTAATCACTAATTAAAACTCTCTCTAGAGGGCTCAGTTGACCATAGGTCGCTGGGCCCTTTTTTATTGCAGCGAAAATCAGCAGAAATACATGTCTCCGTCAGCGCAGCATTGATAGCACAGCCACGCACGACTGCCGCAATGGTTGCAACAGATCGCGATGTGTAACTGAAAAGTGTATGTAGCGGGAACGACTACCCAACCAAGGGGTTAGATGCCTATTTTGTTTTGACAGATGCCCACCGCGCGAAGAGGGCCAAAAACTCCTAGACTAGCGCTGCAAAGGCACTACACGAAGATTGCCGGGCACGCTAAGCTAGCCCCGCAACTGCGCACCACAGGCGTTCACCAGCGCTGCCAGCGTCTTTTCGACCGCGTCGTTAACTTCTTCATCGGTGAGGGTGCGATCGGTGCGCTGAAAGGTCAGCGACACCGCCAAGCTCTTGAGCTGATCTTGCGATTTATCATCTCGATAGACATCGAACAGTGCGACATCGATCACGTCGCTGCCGGCTGCCGAGCGAGCCGCGCTCAGAACAGCCGCCGCGGATACCGCCGGATCGACAAAAAATGCCAGATCGCGACGTACCTCGGGAAATTTGCTGATATCTCGATAGGCCGGCAAAGCCACGTGCATCAGACCCGCCAAATCCAGTTGAAACAGATAAATCGGCTGACTCAATCCCAGTTGCCGTTGTATTTTCGGATGCAATGCACCGAGCCAGCCCATAGCCTCGCCATCGCGCAGTATCGAGGCAGACTGCCCAGGGTGTAACGCTGCATGCTCGGCGGCCATAAAGCTGTAATGAGCGCTCTGCGCGGTGCGCGCCAGCAATGCCTCGACATCGCCTTTAACATCAAAAAAGTCCACCATCTGCTTGCTCGATGTCCAGTCGCTAGCATGACGTGTTCCGCAAATGGCGCCGGCTAGCGCGCTGTTTTGAGTCAACCCCTCGGCACCGGAAATAAAACACTGGCCGCTCTCAAAAATACGTACGCGGCTCTGCTGACGATTGAGGTTGTGTATTGCTGTGGTCAACAGCCCGGGCCAAAGGCTAGTGCGCATCACCGCCATGTCGGATGAGATTGGGTTAGTCAACGCCACAGCTGGCTGCTGTGGTTCAAGCAGCGCTTGCATGGCAGGATCGACAAAACTATAGGTGATCACCTCGCGATAACCACTACTGACTAGTTGCTGCCTAAACAGCGAGAGCTCCGGCTGACGCTCTGGCACCGGCTGAATCTCGAGCGCCATCTCTGGCGTGGTGGTGGGTAGCTTGTTATATCCGTAGATACGCGCGACCTCTTCCACCAAATCTTGCTCGATCGCCAGGTCAAAACGCCACGACGGCGCTATCCAGGTTGAACCCGCAGCGTCGCGACCGCGATTTTCAAGGCCCAGACGCTGCAACATATCGTCGACCAACTCGGTCGGCAAATCGACGCCGAGTTGCTGCGCCAGACGAGCATTTCGCAGACGAATCGATGGCCGCTGCGGTAGTTCTGTCGACGCTTCTTCGATCACCACGGGTCCAGCAGCGCCGCCACAAATCGACAGCATTAACGCCGTTGCGCGCTCGATGGCGGCGACTTGAAGACCGCTGTCGACGCCGCGTTCATAGCGGTGCGACGAGTCGGTATGCTTGCCAAACGCACGTGCCTTGCCAGCGATAGCGAGTGGATTAAACCAAGCGCTCTCAAAGAATATATCGCGCGTTGCCGCGCCCACTGCGGATGCCGCGCCGCCCATAACACCGGCCAATGCCAGCGGCTTACTGTGGTCTGCAATCAGTAGCGTGTCACTGGTAACCCGCGCCTCACTATCATCCAGCAGTTGCAACGTCTCGCCCTGCCCCATGCGCACCACAATGCCGCCGTCGAGCGTTGCAAGATCGAAGGCATGCATCGGTTGACCGAGCTCTAACATTACGTAATTTGTCACATCGACCGCCGGACCTAGGCTACGAATGCCACTGCGGCGAAGCTTTTCCTGCATCCACTGCGGTGTCGGTCTGGCTAAATCTAGATCGCGTACAACCCGTCCGACATAACGAGCACAGCCCTGCGGCGCCTGTATTTCGACCGGCAATGTATCCTCTAGGGTCGCCGCCACTGGCGAGCAGTCAATGGCCCCCACCGGCAACTGATTGAGCACGCCTATTTCGCGCGCGAGCCCACGAATACTTAGGCAATCGCCGCGATTGGGAGTCAAATCCACTTCGATAATATTGTCTGCTAGACCCAAATAATCGACCAGTGACATACCAACCGGCGCGTCGCCGGGAAGTTCCCACAAACCATCATCATCATCGCCCAATTGAAGTTCTGTGGCTGCACAGAGCATACCCTCGGACGCGATGCCACGTATTTTAGCCGCCTTGATGGTAAAGTCGTCTGGCAACAGAGCGCCGACTCGGGCCAGTGGCACCTTGATGCCGACCCGCGCATTGGGAGCGCCACACACCACCTGTATTGAGGTTGCAATACCGGCATTGACTTCGCAAACGCGCAATTTGTCGGCATCAGGATGCGCGGCTATGGCGACAATCTCACCGACCACCACCGCCTCGGTAATGCTCGTCGCCGCCTCAACGCTATCCACTTCGACACCGGCCATAGTGATCTGAGCCACCAAATCCTCGCAAGACAGTTCTGGATCGACTAATTCTCGCAACCACGCTTCGCTAAATTTCACTCGTCACCCCAACCTAAAATTGTTTTAAAAAACGTAGATCGTTGTCAAAAAATAACCGCAGGTCGTTGACGCCATAGCGCAGCATCGCCAGACGTTCAACGCCCATGCCAAAAGCAAACCCGGTGTATTCCTCAGTGTCGATATTGCAGTGAGAAAATACCGCAGGGTGCACCATGCCGCAGCCCATAACCTCCAACCAGCCGGTGCGACTGCAAACCCGACACCCGTTTCCCGCGCAATTACTGCACTGGATATCGACCTCAGCAGAGGGCTCGGTAAATGGAAAATATGAAGGCCGAAAACGCACCGGCAAATCGGCTTCAAAAAATGCTTTCAAAAATTGATCAACTACACCCTTGAGATCGGCAAAGCTAATCGCACGATCAACCACCAACCCCTCAACCTGATGAAACATCGGCGTATGCGTTAGATCAGAATCGCAGCGGTAGACCCGACCCGGGCAGATAATCCTGATCGGCGGCGCTTGCTCTTTCATGGTGCGCACTTGCACCGGAGATGTATGGGTGCGCAGCACCGTACTGTTATCGATATAAAACGTATCGTGCATGGCACGAGCCGGGTGGTGCGCTGGAATGTTTAGCGCCTCAAAATTATGGTAGTCGTCCTCTATTTCAGGACCCGTGGCAACCTGGTAACCGACCCCAGTAAAAAACGCCTCAATACGCTCTAGGGTGCGCGTAACTGGATGCAGTCCACCGACATCTACGCTCCGCCCAGGCAGCGTAACATCTAGCGCTTGCGCTGCGAGTTGGGCGCCCAGCGCACGATCTTCAAGGTGTTGCTTGTGTGCGTTAATCAGCGCCTGTAGCGCCTGCTTGACCTCGTTAATGCGCGCACCCGCCGCCGGCCTATCTGCCGCCGAAAGCTGGCCAAGATTTTTTAGCAATGCGGTGATGCGGCCTTTCTTACCCAGATATTCGACCCGCAAATGCTCCAACGTATCGAGTTCGCGAGCCTGCGCAATAGCACTTTTCGCCTGTTCACTGAGTTGTTCCAATTCAGTCATAAGAGAGTACCCGTGTGCACCGAGTGAGTTGTTAGGTGATAAAAAAATAGGAAAAGAGCCTGCGCTCCTTCCCTATCTTTGCCCAGCCCTAAACGATGCCTACACAACGTAAGCACCGATTAACATCAGGCAAGCGCCGCTTTGGCCTGCGCGACTACCGCGCCGAAGGCCGGTTTGTCGTGTACAGCTAGATCTGCCAAAACCCGGCGATCGAGCTCGATGCCAGCTTTGTTTAGACCGTTAATTAGGCGGCTGTACGCCAAACCTTCAAGGCGCGATTGCGCGTTAATACGGGCAATCCACAAGCGACGAAAAGTGCGCTTCTTG
>CALGJN010000017.1:0-8429 GCA_937920185.1 uncultured Cellvibrionales bacterium
GCTCTAGTCAATAATCGTCATCGTCGCCAAAATCGTCTTCAATGACACCATCATTGACCAAAAAACTCTGTCTCTGCCGATAGACATCGCGGACAAACACGTAGCGATCCCCAGAAACCAAATCGCCAACGCCGAGCAGCTCTGCCCGAGCAGACACCAACCCAGTACCTCGCAGTACGTTGCGCGGGCGCACTTCCGAATAGTATTGCAGTGGATTAGTAAAGCTATCAATGATCTTGCCTGGCACATCGCGAACGCTCGAGGGACCCAGCAGTGGCAACATCAGGTAGGGCCCTTCAGCCACACCCCAGACGGCAAGCGTCTGGCCAAAATCTTCGCGCTCCTGTGAGGGCAAATTAAACACCGTTTCGGCAACGTCAAACAAACCACCTATACCCAACGTGGTATTGATCACAAAACGTCCAGTACTGTAACTCATGCCGTCCAACTTACCTTGCAACCCACTGTTCGCAGCATTGGTTAATTCATTCAAATTATCAAACACATTGGCAATACCGCGCTCAAGGGGGTCGGGCATGACCGCCACATAGGCGCGCGCGACCGGCTTGGCAATCGCTCGATCTAAAGCATCATTGGCGGCAAACATCACTCGATTTACCGCTTCAAACGAATCTCTCTCGGCGCTCTCCTCGGCCCAACATCCGACCGCCAACACACACCCAAGAAGCCCACTCAAAAGGCTTTTCATACCCATCTCCGCTATACCTATCATGTTGTTTGCCAATGGTACTCCGCTTAAGTTAATTCGCCAACATCAAATAATCACTTAATGCAGGTTTTCGTAGTCGCGCCATCTTCGGTCGAGCCTGTATCAACACCCAGATATTGAAACTATTGGCGAGCAATGGCTAATTGACTGGCCAGTTGAAGCCAATTTTTGGTGAGTCGTTTTGACGATACCGGGAGCGCAGTTTTTAATTGCTGGGCGAACAGCGAAACTCGGTATTCTTCGATAAACCACATAAACTCGCGCAGCGCATCGGTTGTTTCAATCGTGAGGTTGTCGGTACTTTGTAAGGCCTCGAGGCAGGGGCTTAAAAACTCGGCTATTTGATCGCTACACTCGCGATCGCGCGCCAATTGCATCGACCACTTGTCCAACCGATATTCAATCGCTTTGATATACCGAGGATACTGTTGCGCTCTCGATGAGCGCAGACAATACAACGCCGCCGGCCCGAGCAAATAATCGAGCTGCATCTCGACATCGCGCACAAGATACTCGGCGGGTCCGTTCAGCGCCCGCAATTTCTGCTGTATCTGGTGCAGACTGGGCAGCAACGATTCGATTTTATCGGCTTGATACTGGGCTATTTCCACCACCCGGCCAATACCTTGGGTGTAGCAGGCATCAAACTCGGATCGGTTACGCACCACCGTCACCGCAGCGAACAACGCCTCGTCCACCGCTGCGCTGATGAGCGCCGTTACGATTTTTTCGCGCCCCGCCAATCCGGCAGCTGCCAACGCCAAATCGCTGTTGCGCAGCAGATGTTTCGACAGATAGCGCACCGCATCGCGAGCTTTTATCAGCGCCAGCCGCAACTGCCCGGTACGACTTACCGATTCGGCTCTGGCGAGGCTATCCAACAATTCAATCGACACCGTATCGCCGCAGTCGCGCAGCGCTGGCCAAGCCATCACCCTCAGCTTGCCGTCGCTCAAGGTCACGTCAGTTGGCAGGTCGTCAAAATCCCATGCGGTCAGCCCTTGCCGGGTATGTTGCTCGTCTGGCGTGCGCACCAGAGAACCACTGATCTGCTGCCGGTAATCTCGCTGAAGTTGCTGCGCATCCCTGCCCATAGCGATCCTTTCGCCATTGTTATCGACCAACATATAGTTCATTTGATACCAGCGATCGAGTTTAGCCAACTGCCAATCGGTGGCTTTTACAGCGATACCAAAATGTCGTTGCAACTGCTCGGCCAGTACTTCGACCAACGGCCGATTTTGCGCAGTGATCTCGCGCAATAGCTTGTCGACAGTATCGGGCACCGGTACCAGTTGGCGCCGCCACTGTTTGGGCAAACCCTTTATCAGCGCGATGCATTTGTCGCGCAGCATCCCCGGCACCAACCAATCAAAATAATAGCGCGGCAATTGATGCAATAACGGCTGCGGCACAATAACGCTAACTCCGTCCTCTGGGTGGTTTGGCTCAAAGTGATAGCGCAGCTGGTACTGATTATCGTCGCACTCAACAGACTCGGGGAACTGTGCCAATTCGTCCGAGCTTAGCTCTCGCAGCAATAAATGTTGGTTGCCCATATACAGCACACGCACACCGTCACTTTCCACCGAACGACGCCATTTTTCAAAGTCGGCGAGATTACAAATGCTTTCCGGCACCCGCTCGCGGTAGAACGATTGCAGCGCTCGCTCATCAACCACCAAATCCCGACGGCGGGTGCGATCTTCAAAGCTCTGTAGCTCGTCGAACAGTCGTAGATTAGCTGCGTGGAAATCCCCTTTGCCACGATAGCCACCCTCGACTAGCGCCTGTTGCACAAACACTTCGTGAGCCTCCAGCGGCGCAATGTGTCCATATTGCACCTTTTTATCCTCGACCACGGTCAGGCCAAAGAGCGTCTGCCGTTGTTTTGCCATCACCTGGCCTGAACGGACATGGTAAAACGGCTGGCTATAACTGCTGTTAACTAAATGCGTTGCCAGCGGCTCTATCCAGGCGGGATCGATTTTAGCAACGTTCAACGCATACTGTTTATTGGTCTCCATCAACGATCCAGCGGCAACCCACTTAGGTGGCGTCTTTGCCAATCCCGACGCGGGGAAAATAAAAAAGCGCCGATTGCGAGTGCCGATAAATTCTCGGCGGCCATCGCGAATACCCACCTGACTGAGCAGTCCACTCAATAGGGCTCGATGGATACCGGCATAATTAGCCGCTTGGCGGTTCTCTTTAAAACCCAGTTTCCGGCATGCCGAGTGCACTTGGTGATGCAGATCTCGCCACTCTCGAACCCGCAAAAAAGATAAATAATGACTGCGACAATGCTTGGCGAATTGATTGCTTGAAAGGCTTTGTCTGCGCTCCTCGAGATGACGCCAAAGGTTGTGCAGCGTAGCAAAATCAGAGTCTGCATCGCGCCACTGTGCGTGCACAAGATCCGCCGCCTGTTGGCGATCGACTGGGCGTTCCCGGGGATCTTGAATACTCAGGGCGCTGGTAATTACCATGGTCTCGGTCAGTGCTCCAGTGCTCGACGCCTCGATCAGCATCCGTGCCAGTCGCGGATCTAAGGGGATCGCGACCATTTTCTTGCCAACCGGCGTCAACTGACCCGTGGCGGTCACCGCTTGTAACTCCTCGAGTAATTTGTAGCCGTCACTGAGCATGCGTGAATCCGGCGAATCGATAAATGGAAACTCGCGGATATCGCCGATATTCAATTCCAACATGCGTAAAATTACCGCAGCAAGGCTGGTTCGCAGTACCTCTGGGTCGGTAAACTCCGGTCGGCGCTCGAAATCGTCTTCGGTATACAGCCGATAACAGACGCCAGCGCGCACCCGCCCACAGCGTCCCGCGCGTTGATTGGCACTGGCGCGGGAAATGGCTTCAATTTGTAACCGTTGCACTTTGGTGCGGTAGCTGTAGCGCGACACTCGAGCGCGTCCGGTGTCAATCACATAGCCGATACCCGGCACCGTCAGCGAGGTCTCCGCAACATTGGTCGCCAGCACCACGCGGCGACCTCGGTGGGGTGAAAATATTTTGCTTTGTTCGCTAAGGCTCAACCTCGCGTAAAGCGGCACGACTTCGAGGTCGCGCATCGCCGCACGGCGAATGGCCACACTGGTCTCGCGAATTTCACGCTCACCGCTGAGAAAGACCAATATATCGCCGTCATTGCCGGTGCGCTGAATTTCGTCAATACACTCAACGATTATCTGCTCGCGAGAACTGTCGAGCTGTGCTTCCTGACTGTAGACAATATCCACTGGATAATTTCTACCGGACACCTGCAGCACTGGCGCATCGCTGAAGTGTGCAGAAAATTTCTCTAAATCGATGGTCGCGGAGGTAATAATAAGTTTTAAATCCGGACGTTTGGGCAGCAGTTTTTTTAGATAGCCGAGTAAAAAATCAATGTTTAAGCTGCGCTCGTGCGCCTCGTCGATAATCAGTGTGTCGTAGCGGCTCAAAAACTTATCGCGTTGAATTTCAGCCAGTAGAATGCCGTCAGTCATGACTTTAATGTAGCCATCGGCGGAGCTTTGATCGGCAAACCGCACCTGGTAGCCAACAACATCGCCGAGTGGCGATTTTAACTCATCGGCAAGACGCTGGGCGACGCTGCGGGCCGCCACGCGTCTCGGTTGGGTATGACCTATGGTGCCAAACATGCCACGCCCGGCCAACAGACACATTTTTGGTAATTGTGTGGTCTTGCCCGAACCTGTCTCCCCGGCAATGACCACTACCTGATGGCGTTGAATCAACGCGCAAATTTCCTCTGCTCGATGACTAACCGGAAGATCGGGGAGGCTTATCGAGGGGCAATGCTTGCGACGGCGCTCGACCGCCTGTTGCGCGCAAGTGTAACGCTGGTGCCAATCCTGCCAATCGGCGTCGACCTCGCGCTGGCGTTTGAAATCGCGTTGCAGGCGTCTAAGCCCACGAATCAAGGGCCAGCGCTCGGCGCACAGTGCACTGGCGGTGATGTTGCGTTCCAACTGGGTGAATTGCCGAGTTGTCGCCGGCATCACTGGGGTATTGCTCTCGTTCAAATGTCAGTCGCCGCTCTCAAGCCAAAGGCATCGCCCACTAGCCGCATCAATACTGGCCAATTTTTCGCGATGGCTATGCTCTTCCTCAGCGCTCGCCTTAATAATCCGTAAAGGCGGCCTGGCGCCCGAAAGACGCCTCGCCAATACCGCTCCCGCGCCACTGTCACCGCTTCCGCCCGCCTGCTCGTTAATATTTAAATTGACCTGCCCTCCGGACATTAGCAAGTAAACGTCGGCAAGAATTTCAGCGTCCAACAGCGCACCGTGCAGTTCGCGTTGTGAATTGTCGACGCCGTAGCGCTTGCACAGAGCATCGAGGTTATTTTTTTGTCCGGGATGTTTGCTGCGTGCCATCACCAGCGTATCGACCACTCGGCAGCACTCGTTTACAGGCACATAGGCACTGCCCAACTTGGCAATCTCATGGTTGATAAAACCGACGTCAAATGGCGCGTTGTGGATTACCAGATCGGCCGCGTCGATAAAACTCAAGAATTCGTCAACAACGCTTGCAAATACGGGTTTGTCGGCCAAAAATTTCTCGCTGATTCCATGCACGGCCATGGCGCCTTCGTCGATCGGTCGCTGGGGGTTGATGTACTGGTGGTAGTGGCGGCCGGTAAGCTTACGGTTGATCATTTCAACCCCGCCAATCTCAATAATACGATGGTCCTGAGAGGTCTCTAGCCCGGTCGTCTCGGTATCTAAAATAATTTGTCTCATTGGCTTGCGTCTCGATGTCGACGATCGTTAAGCACCTCGTCGGTGCCGCGATTGGCCAATTGGTCGGCCAGTTCATTCTCGCGATGTCCACTATGTCCCTTCACCCACTGCCAATTTATTTGATGCTGCTGCATGCTCGCATCCAGTTGCTGCCAGAGGTCGACGTTTTTTACCGGTTTCTTTGCCGCGGTCTTCCAGTTGCGTTTTTTCCAATTCGGCAACCATTCTTGTATGCCTTTCAGCACATAAGTAGAATCGGAACATAGGGTGATCCGGCAGGGCCGTTTTAAAGCCTTTAAAGCTTCGATAACAGCGGTCAACTCCATACGATTATTGGTGGTTTCCAACTCACCGCCGAAGAGTGATTTTTCGACGCCCCCATGTCGCATCAAAACCCCCCAACCACCCGGGCCAGGGTTGCCGCGACAGGCACCATCGGTGAATATTTCAACTTGTTGCATTGCTGTCCTCATCAAATTTATGCTGCCGATTGGGTGCGCTACCACGCTGTTGCTCGCGCTGCATGCGCCGATGGCCATAACCATGGGCCGGCTTCGGCCAGCGGGTCGAGCGCCGACCGATCCCCTGAGTCTCGCGTTTGACTGCGTGCATTATATAGACATTCCCAAACGGTAGATTAGCGCGCTCGCATAGGGATTGCCACGGTGCCAGTTCGGACTGCTTGGTAGCCGACTTTGCGATCGGGCTGAACGCACCATAATGGACATCGAGCACCTGAAAACTGAGCAGTGAAAGCCAGTCCGCAAGGCGATTAGCGCGTAAATTGTGAAATCGATATTGTGGCCGGTTGGTCAACAATTGCATCAGCCATTTGATCCCACCATGGATTCCGAACGGATTGAATACGCACAGCACCAGATGTCCCCCGGGCATAATCACCCTACAGACCTCGGCCAGTGCCGCTTTCGGTGACGCCGAAAATTCCAACCCATGCTGCATCAATGCAACATCCACGACACCCGACGGAATAGGTAATTGGTGATAATTGGCCAACGCCGCATGCTGTCCGTCAGCGTCTGAGGGATGCAGGCTAAAACGGTGTAGTTGAGCAAAATGATTGCGCGCTTGAAGATCTCCTGTCACACCCAAACTGAGTAGACGATAGCCCGGCAATTGCGCGTATTCGGCCCGAATAATACGCTCTTCACAGGCGCCGATATAAGCACCAAAATCAGAGTCAAACCAGCTCTTTAACGAACCAGAAGAGTGGCCCAGATCGGCGATTTCTAAGTGCTTTAGTAGCGCGCTTCGTATAGTTTTAATGCGGTCGGACAACATAGCGAGTGACTAAACAACGTTTGACTCTTATTATGTTCTCTCGATTCTCTAAACACCAGCGCGAGATGACTGACCGATGATTAGCACCATTGATATTGTTGCAATACCCGCTTTCCACGACAACTACATCTGGGTCATCCGCTGCGCCGACCAGCGCAGCGTTTTCGTCGTCGATCCGGGCGATGCCGAACCAGTGATTAAATGGTTACAAGTAAATCATTGTGTCCTCGCGGGGATTTTAATCACCCACCACCACGCCGATCATGTCGGCGGTGTGCCCAGATTACTCGAGCATGCCTGCGTTCCGGTCTACGGGCCCAGTCAATCGCCCGCCGAGTGTATTAACCATCCCCTGGATGAGGGCCAAAAAGTCACCTGTTTTGGCATAGACTTCGATATTTTGCGGGTGCCTGGCCATACGCTCGATCATATTGCCTACTATGCCGGTGGCGAAAGCCCGCGCAAACCGATGCTTTTTTCTGGTGATACTCTGTTCGCCGGTGGCTGCGGTCGATTATTTGAAGGCTCTACCGCGCAAATGTATCGATCACTGCAAAAACTCAGCGCGCTTCCCGACGATACCGAGGTCTATTGTGCGCACGAATATACCCTTGCAAATCTTCGTTTTGCCTTGGCTGTGGAACCTCACAACCCAGATTTAAAACAGCGCTGGGACGACGATTCGGCAGCACGCGCAATCGACACCCCAACGGTGCCAAGCAGCCTGGCGCTCGAGAAACGCACCAACCCATTTATTAGAACCGCAATCCCCTCGGTTGCCAGTGCAGCAACAGCGCGTATCGACATCGCGAATCCGCCAGAAGAGGCAATTTTTGCGGCGCTTAGAAAATGGAAAGATCAGTTTTAAGTTACTCGCCAAACCAATAATTTACCATCGTATGACGCCCAATAAGCCAATGCACTGATAAAAAGAAGAGCTGTGATTCAATTTAATACTGATCATTCAACCCGACAAACAGGCCCATTATTCTCAAGTACAGTACGCTCAAGTACAGTGTTCTCAAGTACAGTACTGGTGATGCTATTGTTGGCGCTTGGCGGTTGTAACACCATCGCACCACTGCAAGCACTCGTCCCATCGAGCCTACTCAGCGATGCTACGACTTACCCACCGCCCGAGGCCGAAGCGCCATTCAGCAGTATTGAAGGCAATCCACCGAAGATTCTCAAACTCGCCGCCGTAACGACGCCCCCTGGGCAACTCCGAATGCAGCAAAAACCGGCGATTTGGCAGACCATTCGCAATGGCTATCAGCTTTCGCCTAAGCATCTACCGCAGCGGGTCACGCGGTTTAGACAGCAGTATCTAAGGAAACCAGAATACCTAGCCACCGTGTTCGAGCGCGCACGCCCCTTCATTCACTACATTACGCACGAATTACACCGCGCCGGCATGCCCTTAGAAATCGCCCTGCTGCCAATTATAGAGAGCGCCTATGACCCGCTGGCATACTCGTCTAGCCATGCCGTCGGGTTGTGGCAGTTTATTCCAACCACCGGCGAGTACTATGGTCTCACGCGCAATCGTTGGTACGATGGACGGCGCGATGTGGTGGCCTCGACCGCAGCGGCGATGACCTACTTGCAATATCTACACAACCTGTTTGACGACG
>CALGJN010000018.1:0-2923 GCA_937920185.1 uncultured Cellvibrionales bacterium
AGTTGAGAGCCCTAAGTTGAGAGCCCTAAGTTGAGAGCCCTAAGTTGAGAGCCCTTGGTTGAGAGCCCTTGGTCGAGAGCCCTGGGTTGAGAGCCCTAAGTCGAGAGCCCTAAGTCGAGAGGCCTAGGTTGAGAGGCCTAAGTTGAGGGCCCTAGGTTGAGAGCCCTAGGTTGAGAGGCCTTAGTTGAGAGGCCTAGGTTGAGAGCCCTAGAGCAACAGCCCTAGAGCAATAGCCTGTGAACCACAGCCTATCTTCGCCTCAAAGTAGCTGTTTCGCCGAGCGTAAATACCCAAGCGCCGTATCCAGCAGACAGGGCCGATTGCCACTTCGCAAGGGTTATGGGTTGTGCCGAAAAAAGCGCTGCAATATTTCTTGCAGGCGAATGTACCAATGGGGAACAGACGGCCCCTCTCCAGCAAATTTAAGCGCCGGATGCACGCTCATAATCTGCGTTAACAGCTGTTCGCGCTCTGGCTCGATATCCACCAAAAACACGTGCTGACCATTTTTTAAGGTTTCATCAAAATGGGCAAAGCGTTTATTATTTTTCTGGATACCGATAAACCCGCCCTCCCAGGTGCAAAAGCCCAAGGTGATGATCGACAAAAATACAAATGGCAGCCAGATTATGCCCTGCGCCCAGCCCGATATATAACCTATAAATAGCACCGCAAAAGCGCTGCAAATCCCTATCAGCGCGCCCACTTTTGTCCCAGATACAACGTTCGTTCGCAATACCGCCTCGACTTCTTGTAACCTTCCGTGCTCTGCCACGGCGCAATCGTCCAAACTCAAAACATGAATGTGCGGCTTAGAGATGCCCCGCTCCTCCAGTTCAACTTCTACGTCTTCAAGCTCATCGAGGTCATCGCTAATATAAAAGTGTCGTTTCATATCTCTACCTCCCCAGCGTGTGGGTGCCGTCAGTTAAAAAATGTCAGTCGATTGAGATGGGTGTAGCTGGCTTCGCTGGCCATTAATCCAATTAACACCAACAGGCAAAATGGCGGCGATAAAATCGCCAGCACAAACGCGATACGCTCCCACACCATGTGCATAAAGATCGCCACGATCAAACCCGCCTTTAAAAACATAAAGATCAAAATCAATGTCCAACGCAGCCCGCCCTGTAGCTGTAAAATATCCACCAGATAAGAAAAGCTACTGAGCACAAACAACAGCCCCCAAACTTTAAAATACACGCTGATAGGATGCTGTTGATGGCCTTCTGACTGGTTGTCGGTTTGCATCGTAGATCCTCCTACCACAAATAAAAGAATGCGAAAATAAATACCCAGACTAAATCGACAAAATGCCAGTAGAGACCGGTAATTTCGACAATTTCATAACCTCGCTCTCGATAGTCACCGCGCCACACCTTGGCCGCCACAATGATCAGATAGATCACTCCAATCGAGACGTGAAAGCCATGAAATCCAGTGATCATAAAAAAGGTCGCGCCAAATTGGGCGGCGCCCATCGGGTTACCCCACGGACGAACCCCCTCCTCGGTGATGAGCTTGGTCCATTCAAACGCCTGCATGCCAACAAAACACACGCCCAACACCGCGGTCACCAGCATCAACATGGCCGCTTGCTTCGGCTGTCGGCGATAGCCGCAGTTGACCGCCATGGCCATGGTGCCGCTGCTGGTAATCAGCACGAACGTCATAATGGCGATCAGTAGTAACGGCAGATGCTCCCCAGCAATGGTCAGGGCAAAGACCTCGCTGGCATTCGGCCAGGCTTCGGCCGTGGTCATGCGCACCGACATATAGCCAACCAAAAAGCAGCTAAAGATAAAGGTGTCGCTCAGCAGGAAAATCCACATCATGGTTTTTCCCCAAGAGACGCGCTTAAAGGCGTCCTTGTCTGAGGTCCAGTCGGTGATTAAGCCGTTAATACCGTCGCTGGTCGCTGGTGAGTCAGTGGTCATAGCGCGTTAACCTCCAAAGCCACAAAATTCAGCGATCGCGGCGTATGTACCCGGCGAGCTCGACAGCAACGCAAACAGTAATACCCACACCAGCAGTAAAAAATGCCAGTACAGGGCGCACAACTCGACGCTCAGTGTCGCCAGACACAGGCCTTTTTCACTCGGCTCGCGTCGCTCGCGTTGCAGGCGAGTGTTGGCGATCAACCAGGCCACCATACCGCCCATTAGGTGGAGGCCATGAAGCCCGGTAAGCAGGTAAAAAAAGGCATTGGCGGGGTTACTAGTGGCATAGTAACCGCGGCTTGTTAGGTAATTCCAAAACGTCAGTTGACCAATCAAAAAGCCGCTGGTTGCAAACCCGGCAAGCCACAAAAACTCGCGGCTGTTGCCCAACTCAGCTTTGCGCAGTTCGCGACGCACGCACTCAAGCGCGATGCTGGCGACCAACAAAAACGCACTGTTCAACCACAGTTGGCTGGTCTGCCCAAGCGGCTGCCACGGCTCCGACAACGCCTGCCAATCCGAGACTTGGGAGCGCAGGATATAGGAGATAAAAAACAGTAAAAACATCGATGTAATCGATGCCATAAGTAAATGCAGGCCGGTTTTTGCGCTGGCGCTGCGACGAGCAAAATAGCCCGGCATGGGTATTGGCAAAGACCTATTTTCGGCAAACATAATCTTCTCCGCTGATTTAATTAGCTGGCAGTACCTCATCTTCATCACTTTCATGAACCGGCACCTCTGATGCCGGGGTGGTTTGCGGTGTGTAATCCAGTTCTGCGCCCGGTACCGCATAGTCGTATGCCCAGCGATGCACCACCGGCAGCGATGGCCCCCAATTGCCATGCTTGGGCGGCGTGTCGGGGGTCAGCCATTCAAGCGAACAGGCGCGCCATGGATTGCCGCCCGAGGGGGCTCCTCTAAAGGCGCTGTAAATCAGGTTGTAGATGAAAAGTAACTGCGAAATACCCACGACAATGGCA
>CALGJN010000019.1:0-4907 GCA_937920185.1 uncultured Cellvibrionales bacterium
CGCCTGTAAATTAGAGCCCGTAAATTAGAGCCCGCAAATTAGAGCCCGCAAATTAGAGCTCTTAAATCAGAAGCTCTTAAATTAGAAGCTCTTAAATCAGAGCCGTTAAATTATAACCCCCTAAATCAGAGCGTTTAACCCCAGGGCGGCTTAAAATAGGGTCGTTTAAAAGACCTCTTTGGAGAATAAAATATGGATGAGCACGGCGAGCAGCAACGGGCAGAAATTGACCATGTATTCGATAGCCAACGCAGTTATGCGTTGAAGCTACGCAGCACTGACTACCGGCAGCGGCTGGAGGTGCTGGCACGATTTGAAAAGGTCTTTAAGGCGTCTTACGCCAAAATGTACAGCGCTGCTGCAGCTGATTTTTCGAAACCGGAAGCCGAGGTCGACGCCACCGAGATTCTGCCGGTGGTGGCTGAGTTAAAACAGGTGCGCCGGCAATTACGGCGTTGGATGAAGCCGAAAAAAGTTTTACCGACGATGATGGTTATGGGTACGTCGTCAAAAATAGTTAGCGAACCGCGCGGCGTGTGTTTGATTGTGTCACCTTGGAACTACCCGTTTAATCTGACCTTTGGGCCAATGATACTGGCGATTGCTGCGGGTAATACGGTGATGATTAAACCCTCTGAAATGACCCCCTATATGTCGGCGGTGATCGTGGATATGGTAGAGCAGACGTTTAGATCCGAGGAGGTTGCGGTGTTTCAGGGGCCGGCAGATACGTCGAGTTATCTGACCAGCCTACCGTTTGATCACATTTTCTTTACTGGCAGTCCTCGTGTTGGGCGTCATGTTATGGCGGCGGCGGCGCAGAATTTAACCTCGGTGACCCTCGAGTTGGGCGGTAAAAGCCCGGTGATTGTCGACGCCAAGGCAGCGTTAAAAAAGGCTGCCGACGCAATTGTATTCGGCAAGTTTTGCAACAACGGTCAGACCTGTATAGCGCCAGATTACCTGTACGTCGAAGCGTCGGTGAAACAGGCGTTTATTGCCGAATTAAAAGCCAGCATCGCCAAGCAGTACGGCAGTATCGACGACCTTGCGTCGAATACCGACTATTGTCGGATCGTGAACGATGCCCACTTTACGCGTTTGGAGGGCCTGCTCGAGAACGCGCTTGAGCAGGGCGCGGAAATATTAGCTGGCGGCACCCGAGTGCGCGAAGGGCGCTTGATCGAACCGACGCTCCTCGAGGGCATGGACGATTCGGCGGTGATTATGCAGGAAGAGATTTTCGGCCCGCTGTTGCCAATCATCGAATACAGCGATCTGGATGAGGTCATTGGTGAGATTAACCGCCGCCCCAAACCATTAGCGCTGTATATTTTTAGTCGCGACCGCGCGGTACAAGACAAGGTTATCCAGCAAACCAGCGCTGGCGATACCTGCATCAACCAGATCGCGCTGCATTTTATGCACCCGAATTTACCGTTTGGCGGAGTCAACAACAGCGGTTTGGGGAAAACCGGTGGCCAATGGGGTTTTGACGCGTTTTCTCATCAGCGCAGCGTATTGAACGACAAATTCAGTTCCACAGCGATGATGCACCCGCCCTATACCTCGCGGGTTCGCGGGATGATCAAGACCGCGGTGAAGTTGTTTTCCTAGGCATTTTGGCTAGCGCAGACGTCCGTGGCTGAATGGCCATTCGGTGATTGTATTTGGTTGCGTTGGTGGTGACCGCAGGGTGTAAAACAGACCGGGCTCGGTGGCAAGCGACTAGGCTTTGATCGCCACCAGCGAGCAGAAGTTATAACACTGGAACCAAATGGTGGCGGACTCAAAGCCAACGCTGTGCAACCTGTCTATATGCTGTTCACGGGTCTCTGGGATTAAAACGTCTTCAATTGCTTCGCGCTTTTGGCTAATTTCTAGGTCGCTGTAGCCTTGGGCGCGTTTGAATTGATGGTGCAGATCGACCATTAATGCATCGAGCGGCGCGGGCTGTATGCGTATTTTTTCCGAAATCACCAAGCAGCCACCAGGGTTGAGTCCACGGTAAATATTGGCGAGGAGCGCCGAGCGTTTGTTCGGGTCTACAAACTGCAGGGTAAAGTTCAACACCACCATCGAGGCGTTATCAATAGCAGCGTCACAGATGTCGCCCTCGATTAGAGTGATAGGCAGCGCAGGTTTAAAGTGCTCGATCGCTGTGCGACAGCGGCTGAGCATCGCTGGCGCGTTGTCGATCGCAATAATCTGAGTGTTGCTTGCGGTCACGGTCTTGGCAATCGCCAAACTGGTCGCGCCGAGCGAACAGCCGAGGTCATAACAGTTAGAATCAGCGCGCACAAAGCGCTCAGCCAGGTCGCCGCAGTGCTGAATGATGCTCTGATAGCCGGGCACCGATCGGCTAATCATATCTGGAAAGACCTCGGCGACGCGCTCGTCGAAGACAAATTTTCCGACCGCGCCCAGTGATTCGGCGAACAGCTGATCGCGCCTTTTACCCGGCATGAAGACTACCGGGTGGGCGAGCGCTATTCATTCGGGCGCTAGACATCGCGCATTTCCATGCCGGTCTGAGCACCCAGGTCGGCATTAGTGATGACCGCCCCAAAGGCTTTTTCGGGTCGCAGATAGGTCGCTGCTACGCGTTTTAAATCCTCTCTCGATACGCCCAGAATGCGCCGGCGAAAGTCCGTTAGAGAGATCTTGTCGCGACCATTGAGTTCGCCGTGAAAGGCCGATATAGCCTCGCCGGCCGGCGATGCCGGTTTATCTAGACTGCCGATGACACCGAGCACTGCCTCCTCGATTTTGTCGTCGTCCAGTGGGTCCTCGAGCAGCCATTGGATCGATGCATCGAAGTCCTGCAAGGTGCCTTCAATGCGCGGGTCACGATAGGAAAAAAATCGAAACGCGCCGCTCTGGTTGTCCTGTGCAGCACCGCCGCCGTAGGCGCCACCCTGCTCCCTGATCTTGCGGTGCAAAAAGCCATTGCGCAACACGCCACCGAGCACGGTGAGCGCCGCCGCATCTGGGTGGGTCGAGGCAACGGTAGGATAGGCTTTGGCGCAAAAGCTCACCTGGGTATTGGTGGCCCAACACTGGCTCTTGGCGTCGAGGGCGGGGCGATAGTCGATTTGACTGTCGGCCATGGTAGTTCGCACTGGATTGTGGCGATCGGCAAACACGCCCTCCATTTGCTCGCTAAAGGCATCGATCCTATGCTCTTCGGCAACCAACACGAATTGGCGAGGCTGCTGCAGTATCAGTTGATGAATCGCTTGTAACTGAGCGCCCAAATCGGTCAATTGCTGGACATCATCGATACTTTGATCCAGCGTTTTGATCCATGTCAGCGCACTCAAGCCACTCCATCGTTGATTCAAGTGGGCGCTTGGAGACAGTCCACTGGCAGCGGCGGTCATTGCCAAGACGTGACCATTGCCAACGATCGAGGCCTCTTTGTGATTGCGGATTTGAGCGACCAGTTCCCGTAGGCGGGGCAGTTCGTCAAAACGCACGTGCTCGAGTGATTGCTGCAGCAATTCGGTCATTGCCAGTTGATTGCGGGCCAAGCCCTTGACTGAAAAACATAGGTTGCCGCGCAGCAGTTCGAGGTCTGCCTTGTCTGCGCGAACCGATGCAGAGGCTGAGTAGTTACCAACAATGCCCGCCTGCCACAGTTGGGTCTGCTGATAATCGCGCTCGCCGACCCCGAGTTGGGTCACGCAGGCGGTGTACAGGGGCAGCAAGTCGAGTTGGGCATCGTCGAACGCTGGAAAGGGAACGATAACTTGCTGGTAGACCAGACCGTTGGTTCCGGCAGCGTAGGCGGTGAGAGGGATACGCGTGGACGAGATGGGATGCTTTTCGGCGTAGGCGATATGTTCGGGCACATCGACGATACCCACTCGGGGTAAAATATCCATGTTCTCGTCGGCCTCCTGGCGCTGCTTAAGCGCCTGAGCACGCTCTACGATGGCGAGTTTTTCCGAATCATCGAGGGCTTCTTGAAGGTTGATAAGGCGGTCTTTTTCGGCCTTTTCACGGCGTTTGCCAAGTTCGCTATCGGGTGCCATCACCAGACGTACGCGATGTGGGTTGTCGAGCAGTAGGCGGCGGGCCAATGATTTGATGAAATTTGGGTCCTGTATTTGGCGATGCAATTTTTCTAACACCGGATCCAGATCGAGTAATCCGATTGGATCGCCGCGGTGGGTGGCGCTGGTTAGAGCGGTTAGAGTCAAACTGAGGCCATAGGGGTAACCGCCCCCAGAGATCTCACGCTGTTGCAGTTCCAACTGATGAAGGCTTGCCGCCACCTGCTCGAGGGGTAGACCCTTGTCAGCGACCGTTTGCACGACTGCCAGTACCATGTTTTCAATCGTATCGGCGTGGACTGTCTCCGATCCCTCAACGCCGCAGGCAAAGCACAGTTGTTTCTGAGAATCTTCGAGGCCACACATCGGCGAGGGCGACGTGGCTAAATCGGTACTCTCCAGGGCCTGCATCAACGGCGAACCGCTATTGTCGAGGAGTACGCTGGCCAGTAGGCGCGCCTCCATGGTGGCTTCTAGATCGGTTGAGTCACCGAGTAACCAGGCCATGACGATATGGGTCTTTTGGTCGTCGGATTCGGCCTCGTCGCTCGCGTACGGCTCGGCAAAATATTGTGGTTCGCTGTAGCGTTGTTCGTCAGCTACCGCAATGTGGCAGTCTAGGCGCTGAAAGCGCTGCAGCGCGAGGTCTTGGAACCTGGCCTGATGATCGGCCGCGGGAATGTCGCCAAAGGTCAAAAATATCGCATTGCTCGGGTGGTAGTGCACCCGGTAAAAGTCCAAAAACTGGTCATAGCTGAGGTCGGGAATGTGTGCCGGATCGCCGCCGCTGTTGTAGTGATAGGTGTTGGTTGGGTACAGGTATTTACTCAGCGTCTGCCAGAGGGTCGA
>CALGJN010000020.1:0-9340 GCA_937920185.1 uncultured Cellvibrionales bacterium
GTAGTGCCACGCGCTATCCTGTTCGGTTGGGTTAGCTGTCGAGTTGCTCTTCGAGTGCTTCGACTTGATCTAAAAGCTTAACAAAAAATTGCATTTTGGCCACTGTATCAAAGGCTGCAGCCTGGTCCCCGGCGCTGTAATGAGCGCTAAATTCGTCTTGCAAGCCAGCATAGGTCGCACAAATACGCTGCTCTAAGCTAGCCAGAGCCTCCAGCGCAGCAGGCGATGGGCCATCTTGGCCGATATCTGCCAACTCTTCGCGCAATTCAATTTGGGACATCAAAAACGCGCCATCGCTGGTGATATGGCTCTCTTGATCAGCGTCTATGCCATCGAGTTGCATCAGGTATTGGGCACGTTTTAGCGGCGATATCAGGGTCTGGTAGGCGTCGTTGATGAGCGCAGCGGTCTGCACCGCCAAACGTTTGTCTACATCGCCCTTGGCGGCGTATCGATCGGGGTGAAATTCTTGCTGCAATTGCCGGTAGCGCGCATCGACAGCGGCGCGCTCGATAATCCAGCCAACGGGAAGTGAAAAAATTTCAAAGTAGGATCGGCTGCTAATCACTTCGGTCATCGCTTTAGCGGATTAAACGTGGAAGCTCTCTCCGCAACCACATGCGTCCTTTACGTTGGGGTTTTTAAATTCAAAACCCTCGTTGAGACCCTCTTTGACATAATCCAACTCGGTGCCATCGAGATATACTAGGCTCTTCGGGTCGATGACCAGTACCACATCACCACACTCAAAGACCTGATCTTCGGCCGCCGCATCATCGACAAATTCGAGCACGTAAGATAGCCCCGAACAGCCGGTGGTGCGCACGCCGAGGCGCACGCCAATACCTTTAGCGCGGTTTTTTAAGTGCTTGACGACGTGTTGTTCAGCCGCCGTGGTCATGGTGATGGCCATTGCTTTCTAACTGCCTTGTTTTTTCCGCACGTCGCGCACCGCCGCTTTAATGGCATCTTCGGCGAGCACCGAGCAGTGAATTTTGACCGGTGGTAGCGCCAATTCTTGGGCGATTTCGGTATTTTTGATCTGTTCGGCCTCGTCGATATTCTTGCCCTTGACCCACTCGGTCAACAGAGAACTAGAGGCGATGGCAGAACCGCAGCCATAGGTTTTAAATTTGGCGTCTTCGATCACGCCGTCGGCATTGACCTGAATTTGTAAACGCATTACATCACCACAGGCCGGAGCGCCGACCATACCGGTACCGACAAATTTTGAATTGTCGTCCAGCTTGCCAACGTTGCGCGGGTTTTCGTAGTGATCGATGACTTTTTCACTGTAAGCCATGACGATGTCTCCTTCTCTGCTGTCGCTATTGGTTAGCTCTCTACCGAGAGCCCCTGAATGCTCGCACGCCGCCAACGTTGGCCACGTGCAGATAAAACTACCCGCCTAGTGGGCCGACCATTCTACCTGATTTAAATCGACGCCGTCCTTAAACATATCCCATAGGGGCGATAATTCGCGCAATTTCTCCACCGCGCGGCGCACTTTAGCGATCGCATCGTCAATCTGTTGCTCGGTGGTATAGCGCCCAATGCTGAACCGAATGGAGCTATGCGCCATCTCATCGTTCAAACCAAGCGCCCTGAGCACATAGGATGGCTCGAGGCTCGCCGAGGTGCAGGCGGAACCCGAGGACACCGCTAGATCGCGCAGCGCCATGATCAGCGACTCGCCCTCGACAAAGGCAAAACTAATATTGACGATGCCCGGAACGTGCTGATCGGGAGAGCCATTTAAGTAGACCTCTTCCATATCGGCAACGCCATCCCACAGCCGCTGGCGCAGCGCTGTGATGCGCTGGTTCTCAGCTCCGAGGATCTGGTGACCGATACGAAACGCCTCGCCCATACCTACGATTTGGTGCGTCGGTAGTGTCCCCGAGCGCATACCACGCTCGTGCCCGCCACCGTGCATCTGCGCCTCGATGCGCACCCGCGGCTTGCGCCGGACGTAGAGCGCACCAATCCCCTTTGGACCGTAAATTTTATGCGCCGAAAACGACATCATATCGACCATCATCGCCTCGACGTCGATGCCGGTCTTGCCGGCGCTCTGCGCTGCATCAACGTGAAAAAATACTTTGTTGGCGCGGCAGATGGCACCTATTGCGGCGATGTCGTTGCGCGTTCCCAACTCGTTGTTGACGTGCATAATCGACACCACCGTGGTGTCCTCGCGAATCGCATCGGCGATCATCTGCGGTTGGATCAAGCCTTGGGCATCTGGATCTAAATAGGTAATTTCAAAATCTTCGCGCTCCAACTGCCGGCACGTATCGAGTACCGCCTTGTGTTCGATCCGCGAGGTGATGATGTGTCGACCTTTGCGGGTATTAAAGTGCGCGCAACCTTTGATGGCAAGGTTGTTGGCCTCGGTCGCACCCGACGTCCAGACGATTTCTCGTGGGTCGGCACCGATCAGTTTCGCCACTTCAACGCGTGCGTCTTCAACCGCGGACTCGGCCTCCCAGCCAAACACGTGGGAGCGCGACGCTGGGTTGCCAAAGTTGCCGGACGGCGTCAGGCATTGCATCATTTTATCGGCCACGTCCGGATCGACCGGTGTGGTGGATGCATAATCTAGATAAATCGGCAAACTCATAGTGCTCTCCAGTTCAGCAGGCAGACGCCTGCAGGTTGTCTTGTAAAATTTTTTGTTGTGAATTTTCATGCTGTGACGTAGCGTCCTGCATCGTCGAACCTAACCCAGCTTGATCTTCTGGTGCCTGGTCTTGCGCACCGTCGCTTGACGAATCGCTGTCCATCAACACTAAAGCTCGCAACGCCTGGCGCTCTGAAATCGCCTGTATGTCCTTTCGAGCCACCAGATCAGCCAACGAAATACGGCTTAAAAATCGCTGTATCTCACCGCTCAACTCATCCCACAGAGCATGGGTCAAACACACCTCGCCCTGTTGACAGTCACTCTTTCCCTTACAGTGGGTGGTGTCTATAGATTCGTTAACCGCTCCAACAATGTCGGCGATAGCTATCTCGTTGCTAGGCCGGTTTAAGCGGTATCCGCCACCGGGACCGCGGACGCTGACTACCAACTCAGCTTGGCGCAAGCGCGCAAACAGCTGCTCTAGATACGATAGCGAAATCGATTGGCGCCTTGAGACCGACGCTAGCGATGTTGTTTTACTACCGCCGTGCACCGTTAGGTCGAGCATCGCTGTGACCGCATAGCGTCCTTTAGTGGTCAATCTCATGCCGATTTACCTCGCGCTTGGGGCCACTTGAAGGTGATTGAACAGCCTCACCCACCTCCTGCGATTGTCCAATACCTGAGCGTTTTAGTCAAGTAAAGGCCGCACCAAGCTTACGCAAATAGCTATTTCTTAGGGGTTATACGCTGCACCGCAGACAGCAGACCACGCAGAATGGAAACCTCCATTTCATCCAGTCTGACGCGATTAAATAGGCGCCGCATGCGGGTAATCAATTGCTTCGGATTGTCGGGATCATAAAAGCCGATATCGGTCATGGTCTCCTGCAGATGGAGGTGAAATCGCTCTAGGTTTTCCGCGCTGACCGGCGGCTGGTCCCAGCCGTTATAACCAGGCAGCTTGCCATCCGGAGCAACCAACTGCGCCATGCGTATTTCGTAGGCCAACACCTGAACCGCGGTGGCGAGATTCAACGAACTGTATTCTGAATTGGCCGGAATATGAACGTGGTAATGGCATTTTTGCAATTCGTCATTGGTCAGCCCGCGATCCTCTCGCCCGAACAGTAGCGCTGTAGGATGACTACTAGACTCCGACCAAATACGCTCGCCGCAGGTGCGCGGGTCTATCAGTGGCCAAGGGATGCGGCGCTCGCGGGCACTGGTACCAATGACTAACCCACAGCCCTCGATCGCCTGATCTACGCTGTCGACCACGACTACCTTATCGAGCACATCGCGCGCGCCGGCGGCACGCCAGACTGCGCGCGGCGCTGGGTACTCGCGCGGCTGCACCAAATAAAGCTGATCGAGGTCCATATTTTTCATCGCCCGCGCGGCCCCGCCGATGTTGCCCGGATGACTGGTATTTACCAGTACGATACGTATATTGTCCCGCTGCTTGTGCTCTGACACCTGTAACCTCATAGCAAAATAGGCGCAGTGACGCGCGTTGGCCGGCGCCGAAATCAGCGCGCCGCGAAGTGTAGCAGAATCGAGGTTCTCTGGTACAATGCGCGCCCCCAACGAGCGACTTGGATCATTACTATGCAACCGATGTGCAACATTGCCCTGCGCGCCGCTCGTGCCGCAGGCGAGATGATCGTCAAAGCCGCCGATAATCTCGACCTGGTCAAGGTCGACGAAAAGGGTCGCCATGATTTTGTAACCGAAGTCGATAGGCGCTCTGAAGAGTCAATCATCTATCACCTCAGCAAGGCCTATCCTGATCACAGCTTTCGCGGTGAAGAGAGCGGTCTCAGTGGCAATCTAGACAGCGACGTTGAGTGGATTATCGATCCGCTGGATGGCACTACCAATTTTGTCCGCGGCATTCCCCATGTAGCGGTTTCGATCGCTTGCCAAGTCAAGGGACGACTAGAGCATGCTGTGGTATTAGAGCCGTTTAAGCGCGAAGAATTTACTGCAAGTCGCGGTCGCGGAGCGATGCTCAACGGCCGACGTATTCGCGTCTCGGGCCGCCTTGCTGAAGACGGAGCCCTGTACGCAACTGGCATCCCATTCAGCCCACCGTCGTTTGACGACATCGGCGGTTATCTGCGATCGATGCACGAATTTGCCAACAACTCGGCTGGCATCCGGCGCCTTGGTGTAGCGTCGCTGGATCTCGCTTACGTCGCCGCCGGTCGCATGGATGTTTTTTGGGAGATGCACCTAAAGCCTTGGGACATCGCTGCCGGCGCACTCTTGGTGCGCGAGGCTGGAGGTATGGTAAGTGATTTTCAAGGCGGCGAGGCGTTTCTCGACAACGGTCATATTCTGGCAAGCACCCCCAAACTGTTTAAATCCAGCCTACAAGTGGTCGGTAAACACCTCGGTCACCTCCGCTGATCGATGCCTAGCGCCCGCCGCAAACGCTCTAACCCAGACCTATGGCGCACGTCAGCTTAAAGTAGCTTGGCATTGAAGTTATTAGATGTCGAAGTAATTAGGCATTTATTGGCTGTTGGAGTAGCCGAAAATTGGCTTGCCTGGAAGTTGCAAAAACAACATATAAGCGCCCTGCCCATCGACCAGCCAGTTAAGCATCGACAGCCCAGCAAGCGTTAGTTTCACCAGGCGAGCAGGCGCTCGATAAGCCACAGCGCGCTGACGCTCCCAAGCACATAGATGATCGCGGTTTGCGCCTCGCGAAAATGCGCCCGCAGCCAAGCGCTGCTGTGCCAGGCGACCCAAACCACAGACAGCACTACGGTGATGAATGCGAGTTGACCAAGTTCCACTCCAAGGTTAAAAAACAGCAATGCCGACACCACCAAATCGTCCGGAAGTCCTAGATCCTGAAGTACCGAGGCAAAGCCAAAACCGTGCAGTAACCCAAACAATGCAGCGGTCAATATCGGATAGCGCCAGGTAAAACTCGACCCGTCAGGCACCAGCGTGGCGCTGCCGGCAGGCTCGGCCGACGCCCGCGACGCGCCCAGCCCCCCGCCATCATGTCCCGCGCGACCGCCGAGAATATGGCGATGCAACTCAACCGCCAGCAGTAAAATACTCAATGCGATCAACGTCTCGACCAGCGTGCTTGGCAGGCGCACCCAGCCGAGTGTGGCAAGACTTAGGGTAATTGAGTGCGCCAACGTAAATCCAGTAACCGTCAACAACAGTCGCCGCGCGCTACCGGCCATCATCATCAGACAAACTACAAACGCCAGATGGTCGTAGCCACTGAGAATATGCTGAATGCCCGCCACGCTGTATTGGCTCGCAACCTGCCCGCCACTGAGGCTGTCGAGCAGCGGCACTTGGATGCGTTCGGGGCCTGAAAAAATCTGCTTTTGCGGCCCTGCCAAAGGGCTGTATATCAGCAACGATGTAAGCCCGGGGTTACTCCCAGGATAGGCGATTTCGATCGCCAAATTGCTGGTATTCACCGCGCAGCGATAATCCAATCGCCCAATTAGCGAGCCCCGACGGCGCTGCGATTGACGATTGACGCCACTCGATTGACCGGCCATCAAACCCGCCGATTTTAGCGCCGACGACGGGAAATAAGGCGCGCACTGATCGCCCAGTAGGCTGATCAGTGGCTCCTGTCCCGCTGCCATCACCGGCGGAATTTTCCATTTCACTCGGTAGCCATCGATTGACTGCTGTTGCACCTCGACATACACGGGGCGACCCTCATGGCCCCAACTGGCACCAGACCACAAACACAACACTGCCAGCAGCGCGCGCGGCGCATTCATCATCGGTTTGGCTCGCGCACCACGACCCGGTAGTGGGACATCATCGCAGCGATGCTGTCGCGCTTGACCTGCCGTTGTTGCTGGCGTTGGGTATCGCCAAGAACCGCGCCAACAACTTGCTCAAACGGCGGAATCGTACTGACCGAGCGTTTTTTTACCCGTACCAAATGGTAACCATAGTCGGAACGAATCGGCCCCTGCCAATCGTCAATAGACGGCAGCGCAAACAGTTGCTGCGCAAAGGCATCGCCAAAGTGCCCGATAATTTCGGCATCGCTGCGCTCGGCATAATTACGGTTGTACAGAAAGCGCTCGCCAAACCGCCCCGATTGCTCAAACGGCACACGTTGTTGGCGCAACGCTATCAACAATTCACTCACAATCTGTTCTGCAGTCGCCGGATCGCGCCGGTCAAAGCCGATAAACACATGGGTAAAGGTCGCCTCTGCGGGACGGCGATAGTCCTCTTGGTTTTGACGATAGTACTCGCGCAACTGCTGCTCGCTCGGCGGGGCTATTTCGTCGTAAAACCCCTGCGCAATATATTCCATTTTTTGGATCAATCGCCGACGAATAATTTGGTCGTCGCGATCGAGTTGCAACGCCATGGCCTCGCGAAACAATACCTCACCCCGACTGTAATCATCGATCAATCGTTGGCGATTTTCATCACTCATGCTAGCCAGCGCCGCTGCCGCCTGCTGCGGTTGAAAGGTCTTCGCCTGAGTCTGCATAAAATTCAGTAAGCGATCCTCATCAACGATGATTTCATAACGAGCGTCAATCGTCGCCGGTGGCAATACCAATCGTGTCGCCAAGGTTAAAACCAGCCCCAACAGTAAAAATTGTAGCAGTGGTTCGGCGAGTAATTTTTTCATGGACACACCCATAAAGCGCGAATTGTTGGCGAGCAATGCGAGTTCATTACAGCACCATAAATAGCGCATTTCCGCACAGTAAATAATGCTTTATGGCGGGCAGAAGGCTTCACGGTTGATACCAGATCGGCGAAGTATAAGCGCGTTCCTGAAGGGTCGATGTACCCTTAGGAGGCCTCGACAAACCGAGCGCCAAAGCGTCAAACAAGCCGTTGCGCGGAGTCGGTATTTGTAACACGCGGGCATAGTAGAACGCTCTATGCGCCCGGTCAAAATGTGGATCTATCCAACGCACTGACAGCTCCGCGGCGCCAATGGAATTGCTGTACACCGCACGACTGAGATCGACACTGTTACCCACCGCCGGCAACCGACCGCGCGCATTGACAACTCGGCCATCGGACCAGGCCACGTTGTACACACGCTCATGACTGTGCCCCGCGTCATCCAGCCAGCCTTTGACAATTTGTATGCGATCTAAATTGGCACCGCGTGGATCCTTGACCGCGCGCACCAAAAATTGTGGCGCGCTGGTTGCCTCCAGGTTTGCCGGGGCGACCAAATCGGCGCCCATCGGCACGCCTTGGCGATAACCAATCTCGGCAAATGAGCGGGAGTTCGCCGCGTCTTTGGGGAAGTCCCAACTGGCGAACAGTTGCACCCGCAGTCGCGGCCCAGTAGTGGCGTACACCTCCTTGCGTTGAAACGCTGCAAACAGCGCTTCGCGCGTGTTGTCCTCGGCCCATACCGCAGCCAATCCAGAGGCCGACATATCCCAACCATCGAACGCTACCGGACTATCGACGCTGCGAGTTTTTTGCTCCGGCGTCGAATCGCGCGCCATCTTGCCCCAGAAATTATCCTCCTCGACCGCCGCCAATCCCGAATGCGAATCGCTGGAACCAATCAGACCAAACTTAAATGGATTGACCCCAGTCTTGCGCGCCAGTGACAGGCCCATTTTCAGCGCGGGCCTGACGTAATCGCCGGGATAATCGACAAACCGATCCTGGTCGGTCTGAATGTAGTGAGCAAAGGTTTCAAATTCAGCAAACGGATCGTCCGGCGAATAGCGGCTGCGGGTCTCGCTGTCGCCCTTTATTTGTGTGGCCTCGACGATTGGCTCCCAACGCATACGCCGACGCGAGTAGTCGGCGTCTATAGCGACACCAGCGACGGTGGTTTCGGCAAACATATAGCCCTTGGAAATATTTGAGTTGTGTGGGATCGCCATGAACCGTCCGCCGGTGCGCTCGCTGGTAGCCTCCAGCCAGCGCCACAGATCTTCTGGATACTGACTTTGGTCTGAGCCATAGGGCACGTATTGACGCGCCACATCAGCGCCATCTGGCGTTACCACAACGCGATGTAAATTGGCGCCGGTGGGCACCGAACTCCATTCCCAACCGAGCAAGGTCGTGAATTCTCCCGGTTGATTGTGGCGCTCTGCAGCATCGATCATCGCCGACCAGGTATCTTTGACGGTAGCGCTGGTATCGCCAAAAATGGCCACGTCGTCGATGTTGTTATTGGCATCGGCAACTGGATCAGACCCTTCATAACCGGCCGCCGACGGCGGTAAAAACCGGCCGAAAAATGCCAGACCTTCGCTGTGGTCGATGGCCCAGTTCAGGCGCTTGATCGACAGCCAACGCCAGACATTGCCGAACACACCCAGATCCGGCAACGTCGCCTGATCAGTGTGCAACGCACGTATCAACCCAAGCATTTCAGCGTGGTCTGCCACCACCAAAAAATCCAATGGCGTGCTAATTTGAGCGCGCACCCGATTATAGGGATGAATCACCGGATAACCCCTTGCCCAGCGGTAAGCTGTGTCTGGATCGGCGCTGCGGTTTTCGTTGAGATAAGCATCGAAAGAGTAAGACGTGTGCAGATGAGTATCGCCGAAAAACACCCGCGTTGGTTGCCCATCTTGCGGGGCTGTTGCGCGTTCTCTGGGTTGGGAAAACTCTTGGGATTGCGACAGCCCTTGGGGTTGAACGTGGGCTTGGGATTTAAAAAGTTCCTGAGATTTTAACCGCGCTTCAGATGCTTGACTC